>CAJXRL010000194.1 GCA_913059105.1 uncultured Flavobacteriales bacterium | reverse complement strand
TACACAGAGTAGATCGTCGGCAGCGTCAGATGTGTATAAGAGACAGTTTTTTGTTCTACTTAATTCTTGCTCTTGTGCTATTATTCTTGAATCACGACTTAACGAAAGCCGTAATCACTTTAATGAATGTTATTATTGTTTTGGTGCCGCTTATTGGAACCATTTTCGGGGTGATGTACTACTACAGTTCGAGGGAGTTTACTGAATTGTTACTTGCTCAGCCGATTAAAAGAAACTCTATCTTTTTAGGTCAATATCTCGGAGTTTCCATATCTCTTTCCTTAAGCCTTTTGCTGGGCATAGGAATTCCTTTTGTGATTTACGGGCTATTTAATTCTGCTGCAATTTGGGATTTTTCTTTGCTATTAGTTACGGGTGTTTTCCTCACATTTATATTTGTTGCTTTGGCTTTTAACATTTCATTAAGCAATGAAAATAAAATAAAAGGCTTTGGTTATGCGGTGCTAATGTGGTTGTTTTTGGCAGTAATCTACGATGGAATCTTCTTGATGTCGTTAATGTTTTTTGAAGAATACCCGATCGATAAATTGTCGCTGATTGGAACCATGTTGAACCCTATTGATCTCTCTAGAACTTTGATTTTATTGAAATTGGATATCTCTGCACTATTAGGTTATACTGGTGCTGTGTTTAAGCAGTTTTTTGGCACCAATCTCGGTCTTTTTATTTCAATCGGGGTTCTAAGTTTATGGACAATAGTTCCTACTTTTAGAATTCTTAGAAAAGCACGAAAAAAAGATTTTTAAAATTTAATAATATGTTGACAAAGGCAGGCCAATATGCTGTGAGGTCAACTCTTTTTTTAGCAGCACATAGCAATAAAGACAAAAGAGTTAATGTAAAGCAAATTGCTAAAGAGTTGGACGTGCCTTCTCCTTTTCTTGCGAAATTATTACAACAACTAAGTAAGGCAGGTTTAGTGTCTTCAGTAAAAGGACCAAATGGCGGGTTTTACTTTAGTGAAGAAGATAAAAAAAATACATTGTGGGACGTTATTAAGGCAATAGACGGAGGACATAAATTTGAAGAATGTTTTGTAGGGAGGTCAAAATGCAACAGTGCAAATCCTTGCGCATTTCATGAGTTAGCGATAGATTTTAGAGATAAGCTAATGCACCAGTTTCAGGATAAAACGTTTCAGACCTTAGTGTCAGAATTGAATTCATCTCTTTTTTAAAAATTGGAAACAAAGTATGATTAATCTGGGCTTAGATTTATAAGATGACTTGATTCGGTATTGGACGGACGATAATATATTTATGTTCTTATTACCTTTATTGGGTAATGCGAAAAGCAGAATTGTTAAAATTCAATTATGAAAGGAAGACAGATTTTTACCTTGTTCTCAATTGTAGTGCTTGTTTCAATTGGAATTATCTATGCCATTTGGAAACCTATTATTTGGTCGTTAATTGTCGTTATTCCTTTGGTCTTGATTGGCGTTCGCGACATGCTTCAATCTAAACACTCCATTCGAAAGATAAAAGCTCGGGAAAATTTAATAAGTCTGGTTGGGAAAAGTACAGCACAATATTTTTTAAAGCATATTATTCAAGGTTTAGAATCTATGAAGCGGCATATGATTTTATGCATTCTTACGACTTATTTTCAGCGTGGTTAAAACAAGGGAATTCTATTTATTTTGGTTCAGTTGTTGTGCCTTCTATTTTAAATAAAAAAAGGCTAAAAAATCCTTTAACGTTCAATTGGATTGAAAGAATTGGGACGGAATATTTTATTTCGAGGTTCCGAAAAATAGCAGCTAGGCGTTTGAAACAAAATAGGGTATCAATAATAGAGCAAAATGAACTCAGTTACTCTAGTGTTCGAGTTCCTGCTGGGTTTCATTTTGTACTAGTACCGGTTTACCTTTTTTTTAAGGCAATTTGGGCTTATTTAAGATTAGAATTTAGCGAATTGAAATATATTCTTAGAAAGTAAATGTACTGAGTAATTCTTCATATTTTTATTGATTCACATATGTTCTTCAATGCGAAGTAATTCGCTAAGTTAAAATATGAACTTGATTAAAATTTTATTTTTAGTAACGCTAATAGTCCAATCCTTTTTAATGATTGGACAGATTAGCAGGGGCGATTTATTAATGAACCAGATACCTTCTAGTATCGATTCATTTTTTATTGATAGTCAAATTGATTTAACAAGGCTAAGAGCTACAACAAATTTCCTTACCAATACTGATATTGTAACCTACAATGGAAATCAAATTCCCAAAAGGAGAAAGGCTTTTATACGGCACGTAAAACATATTAGTGAAATGCTTGAATGTTCATTCGTTAATAGAGAACAAAGAACTCAAGAGATTTCAGAACTTATCTATGAACTCTATTTGTTAGAGGCCTCTCTCAAGCAAAAAACGTATTCAAAATCAATAACTAAAGTTTCTTTTAAAGATAAATTTCAAATGGTTATTGCAATGGTCAAGAGTAAACGTTTGTTTACTTATCGGATACCAGATTATAGTCAATTAGAGATTGATTCTATTTTTAAAGACCCTGAAAATTCTCCATATTTTCATCAAGTTGACACAAGTTTGGCAATGCACAAACGATTTGGATCTTTAGCTGGTCAGAAGAAAATAAAGGCTAAGAAGAACATGGTAGTCTTGTTTAAATCTCTTAGCAATGGTGGTTCAGCTCCCAAAATAAATACACTTGATTTAGATTTAGACAGCCAATGGAGCCTGAAGTGGGGTGATGAAGTTCATACAGATGTTCTTGGTTCTAGGATATTTGCCGCACTTGGTTTTGATGTGGATCATCCATATTATTACGGCAAAAATGACTTGACTCTGGTGTTTGAAGACTATGCTAGTGTCAATTCTCCAGAGGAATTGCAAAAAGCGTTGTATGCGTACTATGAAGTAGATATTACACCCTTTATCTCTAATGTCGGGGTTGTAACTTCGGAAATGGCGAAAGAGAATAAGAAATTACTCTCTTTTGTGGGCAAAGAATACATGCAATTTATAAAATGTTCGATAGAAGCTCGACCAGACAGAGTAAAAAGAATTGGCTCATTTTTGCCCCATGATTCGATTAATGTAGATAGGAAACCTTTGAAAGGTGCCGTATTGGCGCACCATTTTATTGGAAATTGGGATACAAGAGAGGCAAATACTCTAATGACAACCGTACACTCTGGAAATTATAATTATCGAATATCGGCGGTTTTTTCTGACCTTGGGACTAGTTTTGGAGTAGATTTAAATTCAATTCCTCCAGATTTTAAAGTTGGACTCGTAAATGAACTTCCTTGGGAAGCAGTAAAACGGAAGAAAAATAAGATTGTATTTACAAATCGGATTAATGGATTATTGCCGTTTTATAAAAATGCTACTTATGCAGATCTTTTATGGATGGCTACCAAAATAGCAGTAATTGATGAATACAACTTACGTAAAATGATAAAAAAGGCTCATTGGCCGAGCCCTATTTCGGAATTATACTTTCACAAAATTGCGTCCAGAAGGGCATCAATTTTAGAGGCTTTTAATCTAGTGGATCCTAATCCAATAACATTTGATCAGCAAATAAATATTAGCTACAAGGGGAATGTAGTTGTTAGGAAAGGCAAGTTAATAGTTGATTTTGAATTAGAAATGAACCCTGAGAGTTTCACTAAAAAGAAAGGTAGACGTAGAAATTATGGCCATTAAAATAAGTGTTCTATTCCTGTTATCGTTCTTGGCAAATATTTCGTTTTGTCAAACAGAAGTGCAACGGAAGTATTCAATTGGGGAGCCAAATGAGTTGTTGAAATTTGTCACGTCTTCAGGACAGGCGGATTCAATTTTTACTCAATTTCATTCTAAGAGTATTTACTATGATGTTTATTTAGACACACCTGATAAATTATTACTGAAAAGAGGCCTATCCCTGAGGTTTAGAAAAAGAATTATTGACTCAATAGCGGAACCCAGTTATTCTTTTCAACTGAAAAGCGAAATGTTGTCAGCCAATATGGCTAGAATGGAAGTAGAAGAAAAAGAGTTGTCTTTTTATTTATTAAAGTCTGAGTTTGGGTGGATTTCAATGACGTCTGTTTTAGATTCAATTTTTCATCCTCTTGAAAAGGGTTCAGTTGATTTATCTTCAACAGCGCTGAACAAGCAGCTATTAATGATTGAGTTGTGGATTCAATTTAAAGCGGGTGGTGCTGTTTCTCCATTTCAAAAATTGCTGAATAATGGGTTTTTACTTGATGATATAAAACAGATAAAACCTGTTATATATGGAAAATCGATTCGGTACCGGAGTCATGTTTACTCTAATGTTGCAAATGAGCTTGTTTCAGAAAAGAACAGAATTAGACAAAATGAACTACCTGTTTACTTTCAAGAAAATGATGGAAGCAATTGGCTACTGGAATCTTCATTCGACCTTTCGACCTTTTACAAAATAAATGAGCCTTTACGAGTAATTTCAATTACGGAATTTGAGGTGGAAAACAAATTCTTTAAAGTTGAAGAGGCTTCAAAAGTCTTGTCAATCTTCGAAAAATATCTGGAGGAAAAATTTGATGTGACAGTAAAGTTAGACTCTAAATACAAGCAGGCTGCAACTTTTTTTGAATAGTATAATGCAATGTTAAACTAAGAACCGAATCAATATAATTGTACTGATTTGAGGATTTAGTTATCTTCTTCGCCATTCCGACAGGCTAATTAAAGACATTAGAATAAAAACCAAACCTCCCCAAACATAGAATCCAAAAGGTAACTCTTCAATCCCTTTATATTGAGTGAAAAACCCCCAAATAAATAGAGTAATCGTTTTAATAAAAACGAATATCCACATACCAAGGTGAAGCATTGATTCATACGTGGAACAACGGTCTGCATGGTAATGCAATTCATCTATAAACTCATGCACTGTTCGAACGATTAAAAACGCTAAAAAAAAAGGCAAGGCTTCAATATTCCACCAATACATGGATACCAAAGAAGCTTCCATTAAAACAGATGCTAGTAGAATATTTCTGTGTGTCTGTAATTCTTTATCTGTAATGTCAATTTTAACGAGCTTCTTGTGCGTAATCGCATCAAAAAGCCACAAGATAGTAAACCCAGTAGCAGAGATTAGAACAACTGTTGCCCAATAAAGGGAACTGACATCATTAAATACTGTCTCTTATACACATCTGACGCTGCCGACGATCTACTCTGTGTA
>CAJXRL010000193.1 GCA_913059105.1 uncultured Flavobacteriales bacterium | reverse complement strand
CCTGTCTCGTGGGCTCGGAGATGTGTATAAGAGACAGGGGTTTGTTGAACGGTTAGATTAAAATTTCCTGCAGTTTGCGACCAATAACTGCTCATTCGTGGATATCCTTTTCCGTAAATCCAATCGTTAAAAAATTCTGTTAAACTTTGACTTGAACTAGCTTCTAGATGTGTCTGTAAATCAGGTGTTTTTGCAAAACCATAAGCCAAGGTTGAATCGCTAATGTAATTTTTTACTCCTGCAAAAAATGCACTGTCGCCAATTTTCCAACGCAATGTGTGTAAGGTAATAGCGCCCTTAGTATAAACTTGATTGTTAAAAAGGTTATTCACATTAGAAGTGTCATAACGATAGACAGAACCATTAGGAAAGGTGAATCCTGAATTTTCTGTTTGGTTTATCCATACTGGCCAAAATGTGGTATTGTGAACAACTCCAAACTCGTAGGTGAGTCCGGTAATATATGTCGCAAAAGATTCATTCAACCACAAGTCACTCCATGATCCGCAAGTAATTTTATTCCCGAACCATTGATGTGCTAATTCATGTGCCTTCAAACCACCACCGTAACTTCCCATAAAGCTCATGGTCTGATGTTCCATTCCACCTCCCCAGGTGAATGAAGCATGTCCATATTTTTCCTCGATAAAAGGATACTCACCAAACAAGGAATCAAACATGATCATGAATTGTTCTATACCAACTAATGATTGAGATTTCGATTGATTTTGAAGTAAGTAGTGTTCCATTAGAATACTATCTCCGTTTACGTGTAGTTGATCTTGATAAGAATCGTACCTACCTGCAGCAATTGCTACCAAATAAGCGACTGTTGGGTAGGAGGTTTTCCATTTATATTTCAAATTTCTTCCAACAGTATCAACTCCTTGTAAAATTCCTATAGAAGCTACTTTATTACCCATAGGAACTGTAACATGAATACTTACAGAATCTGCTTTATCGGTTAAATCACTTTTACATGGCCACCAGTCTCTCGCTCCATAAGGTTCTGAAAGAGTCCAAATTAGATTGCCATTTGGCACTGAAACGTTTGCAAATGGCGTTCCTACCGGATTTCCTCTTGGCGTTCCTTTGTAAAATACTTGAACAGAATCGTCTATTCCAATGCTAATCCTATTCGGAAAAGCAAAACTCAAAGCATTGAATCCTGAAATATTTGCCGTTAGATAGGTATTTTGATGGTAAATAATAGAGTCTACAAATAGTGAATTTCCAAAATCTAAAACGATACTGTCCATTGGCACAAGTGCAGTGAAATGAACATTAACATTACCAGAAACAAATCGTATTCCTGGATTTAAATCTAAGTCAATTTCATAGTAATGAACATTATATTCTGCAGTTTGAGGGGCTGACTTGTTATTCATTCGGCCAACTGCAGAACGTTTTTCTAGGTCAAATACTTTAGTCGGGACCTGCTGAGCCGCTAGTGATAGCGAACCAAAATATAGGAAGAGTAGAAGATATCTCATAAGTAATATTTATACTATAAAATTAACTCGAAAGCACAGTAAATTGTTTAATAAAGATTTAAAAGGCTCTAATTGTCGAAAACTAAACTAAAACTTCAATTGTAGTATGTAGCTTTCCCTAAAAAAATGATTTATTATTGTCATCTAATTAGGTGCTATTCCATAGTTGAATAAAAAGGCTTTCTGCTTTTAACTAAATAGCCATTAAATAGATTAAAAATGAACATGGAAAACAAAACAAATTATAGAGCAGCCTTAACCACCTTGGTAACAGTATTTTTCTTTTGGGGATTCATAGCCGCTTCTAACGGGGTATTTATTCCTTTTTGTAAATCGTATTTTAACTTGGACCAATTCCAGTCCCAACTAATTGATTTTGCATTTTATGGCGCTTATTATTTAGGCGCATTAGCACTGTTTATTGTTTCGGGTTATGTTAAAATGGACATTTTAAACAAATGGGGTTTTAAAAATGGTATTGTATATGGCTTAGTGCTCTCTGCTATTGGCGCAGCACTGATGATTCCCGCAATTACAATGGGTTCATTTGGCTTAATCTTAGCTGCACTTTTTGTCGTAGCGTTAGGGTTTTCTTTGCAACAGACTTCAGCCAACCCTTTTGCTATTGCCTTAGGCGATCCTGCAACTGGCTCACATCGACTAAATTTGGCTGGTGGTGTAAATTCCTTTGGAACTGCTATTGGACCTATTGCAGTTGCCCTTGCACTTTTTGGTGCGGCAACCTTCACGGAGGAGCAAATTGCGAGCATCGACTTAAGCACCGTAAAAATGCTGTACATTGCTGTTGGAGGACTCTTTTTATTGGCTGCTGCTTTGTTTATTTTTTCTAAGAAACTACCCCAAGCTAAGGGAGATACCACTTTTGTTGAAGCACCCAAGGCCGTAAAGACATTAGGTTTTATTACCTTTTCACTCCTCGTAATTTTCTACTTTGTTTTCGATCAGTACAAAGGTGAGCTTGTCGATTCTAATTTTATTTTCCAATTAATGATGGTGGCGTTAGTCGTTATTGTGGGTAGCTTATTATTTGCCAATAAAAATGCCCTAAAGAAACCGGATGGTTGGGGTGCCATGCAATACCCTCAGTTGGTTTTGGGCATGTTAGCAATATTTACTTACGTTGGAGTAGAGGTTACCATCCAAAGTAATTTAGGAGAGCTGTTAAAGTCTGAAGCTTTTGGAGGCTTTACCGATTCTCAAATCGCACCTTATATTTCGATGTACTGGGGCTCATTAATGATTGGCCGTTGGGCGGGAGCCATTACTGTTTTTAACCCAGGTAAAACTCTAAAGAATGTATTATTCATAGTAGTACCTTACATTGCCTTTGGAGTGGTATTATTTGTAAATCACATCAGTCAAAATGACGTAAGTGGATTATACCTTTATGGATGGAGTATTTTACTTCTCATTGGCGGCTTTTTCTTCGGACAAGAAAAGCCATCTAAAACCTTGTTTATATTTGGATTGTTAGGAGCAATAGCCATGTTAGTAGGCTTGTTCTCCACCGGAACTGTGGCCCTATATGCCTTTATGAGCGGTGGTTTGTTTTGTTCCATTATGTGGCCTAGCATCTTCTCTTTATCAATTGCGGGGCTTGGAAAATATACCTCGCAAGGTTCTGCATTTTTAATCATGATGATTTTAGGTGGTGCGATCATACCACCAATTCAAGGAAAGCTAGCCGATTTGTTTAATATCCATAATTCGTATTGGATTACGGTAGCTTGTTTTGCCTACCTCATGTTTTTTGCCATCAAAGTAAAGTCAGTTTTAAAAGCTCAGGGAGTAGATTATGACGCTTAGTATAAAAGTAGTTAGTGCTGTTGTCGTTTGTAACGGCTAAAGTTTGTTTTTGGAAGAATGTTTTCAAAACTTAAGGCCCCTCAATTATGAAAATGAAATTAATACTAGGTTCTTTATTCACTTTGGCATTAATGGCTTGCCAGGACAATTTTGTGAATGAGAAAGATGCAGAACTTAATGGCGTTTTACAATATGTAAATCCTTTTATTGGTACAGGTGGGCATGGACATACTTTTCCGGGTGCTACCGTTCCTTTTGGAATGCTGCAATTAAGTCCTGATACTCGGTTAGAAGGATGGGATGGTTGTTCTGGTTATCATTACTCAGATTCAATCATCTATGGCTTTTCACACACGCATTTAAGCGGAACAGGAGTTAGCGATTACGGTGACTTGTTGTTAATGCCTTCGCAGGGAGAAATTTATTTTGACAACGGATCAAAAAGCAATGGGGAAGAGAGCTATCGTTCAGGTTTTCGAAAGGAAACGGAGAAAGCTAGTCCCGGATATTATGAAGTAAAATTGGATAAGCATGATATTGATGTTCGGTTAGTTGCGGGCAAAAGAGCAGGAATTCATGAATACGTTTTTAAACAAGGTGGAGAAGGTCATGTTATTTTGGACTTAACACATCGAGATGAAGTTCTGAATGATACTTTGATTTTTTTAGGAGACGGAAAAGTAGAAGGGAAGCGGATTTCAAAAGCTTGGGCCACCGAACAGCATTTCTACTTTTCATTGCAATTTTCTAAACCGTATTCAAAAGTTCAATTGGACTCAACTGGCAAAAAAGCAGCCTTTATTTTTGACATCGATGAAAATGAAAGCATAGGAGTAAAAGTTGGAATTTCAGCCGTAAGTATGGAAGGTGCTCGAAAAAACTTAGAAACGGAAATGCCAACATTTGACTTCTTTAAGTTAAAAACAGATGCAGAAGCCGCTTGGACTGAAGCCTTGTCAAAAATTGAAGTGCAGTCTGACGATGAGGCTAAAAAAACCATTTTTTACACAGCTCTGTACCATACCATGATTGCTCCTAATTTATTTTCGGATGTAGATGGAAAGTATAGAGGAATGGACTTAACCGTTAATGAATCAGATCATGAGGTATACACTGTTTTCTCTTTGTGGGATACTTTCAGAGCTGCTCATCCATTGTATAGCATTATTGAACAAGATAAAACCAAAGACTTTCTACAAACTTTCATGAAGCAATATGATGATGGAGGAATTCTACCGATTTGGGAACTGTCGGCAAATTATACAGGTTGCATGATTGGTTATCATGCTGTATCTGTACTTGCAGATGCCCAAGTAAAGGGAATTGATGGAATAGATTGGAACAAGGCGTTAGGAGCCATGAAGCACTCTGCAAATCAAGACAAGTTGGGATTGAAAGCGTATCACAGTAAGGGTTTCATGGAAGTGCAAGATGAGCCGGAATCGGTTTCTAAAGTATTGGAATATGCCTACGATGATTGGACTATTGCTCAATTGGCTAAACAATTAGGCGATACAAAAACGTATCACGACTTTATTCAACGGGCTCAATATTATAAAAACATGTTTAATCCCAAAGTGGGGTTTATGCAAAGCAAAGCCAACGGTGGGTGGAGTGTAGGTTTCAATCCTGCTGAAGTAAATTTTAACTTCACAGAGGCCAACTCGTGGCAATACAGCATGTTTGTTCCACAAGATATTCAAGGAATGATTGAATTGTACGGAGGAGCACAAGCTTTTGAAGACAAACTAGATAAGCTCTTTACGACGGAAATGGAATTGGCAGGGCGCCATCAAGCAGATATTACGGGGCTTATTGGTCAGTATGCGCATGGCAATGAACCAAGTCATCACATGGCGTATTTGTATAACTCCTGTCTCTTATACACATCTCCGAGCCCACGAGACAGG
>CAJXRL010000192.1 GCA_913059105.1 uncultured Flavobacteriales bacterium | reverse complement strand
TAGATCGTCGGCAGCGTCAGATGTGTATAAGAGACAGGTATATAATTTAAACTTTTTGTTAAGATGAAATTTTAACAATACCGGACCTGTTAAATAAAGCTCATCAATAGATTCTCTAAAACCATTATTAAAAAATCGTTCCCTTTTTTCAGACCTTAAGTTTAATTCTAACTGTAAACTCCAATTGTCACTAAACTTAAAATCAGACCAAATACCTATATAAGGTAAATTAAGTTTGTAATTTAAACTGCTATTGTTAGCTTGAAATTCATAACCAGAACGTAAACCTATTGTTACATTTTTGTCTTTTAATTGTTCAGCATCTGTTTGTGCTTTTAAAGAAAGCATGCAAATGAGACATGTAAATAGTAAAATAGTTTTTCTCATAATTTGTTGATTAATTTAATTTTGATTCAAAAATGGGCTGAGACTTCCTTATTTAAATCAACCACTATTTTGCCAACCACTGAACGCTGCTCAAGACTATGAATCGCTTCTGGTACATTTTGTAGTGGAATCACTTTTTGGATTGCAGGCTTTATCTTATTATCAGCAATCATTTTGAGTACTGTTTTTATATTAGTTGTCACTTCAACCTTTTGGGTAAGAGCCATAAATTTTTGGCTGCCACGTCTGAATCGACCAAAAAGTTTTATTTTGAGCATATTGTAAAAATCTCCTCCAACTAATACATATTTTCCCTCTTTTTTTAGAATCTGCTTGTATCTGCCAGAACATTGAAATGATGCCGTATCAAAAACCGCATCAAACTCATTTCCTATTAATGCTTTGATTGAATCCTTTTTTTTATAGTCAACAATCTTATCTGCCCCCCAACTCTTTACTGCCTCAGCTTTATTAGTTGAACAGATTGCTGCTACATAGGCGCCCTGAGCTTTTGCTATCTGAATGCCAAAAGAGCCAACACCACCCGAAGCACCATTAACCAACACTTTATCGCCTGGCTTTATGTCACAAAGAATTATTCCCATCATTGCGGCTTGGCCAGATATAGGCACTGTGCAGGCTTGTTCAAAAGAAACTTCTTCAGGTTTTTTTACCAAGTGTTTGGCATGTACGATGGCATACTGTGCGTAGCCTCCCCCAAAAGATTTGCGGATATCAGCTACTACCGCTTCACCTACTTGAAACCCCTTAACATTCTTTCCAATGTCTCGAATAGTTCCTGCAATGTCCATTCCTAAGATTCTCTTTTTCTTAGAAGGTTTGAACAGTCCAAAAACCATCCGAATAATAAAGTAATTAGCTCGCACAATATACCCATCAGCCGCATTCACGGAGGCACATTTAATTTTTACTAAGACCTCATTTTTATTGGGTTTAGGAATTTTACAATCTTCCACAAGTTCCATTACTTTCTGAGGGTCGCCATAGTCTCTAAAAACTATAGCACGCATCAATTTTGAGTGTTGCATATTCTTTTTGAGGCAAATTTATTAAAGAGTGGTGGTTCGGCCTTTACCTGTGGGCTCAATCATCATTCAATGAGGTTCTCTCTGAACTCGGTAGGAGAGCAGCCATATTCATTTTTGAACATTCGAGAAAAACTGGATGGATTAATGAACCCACAATCATAGCAAATCTCTTGCACGGAGTTTTGAGAAAAAGCTAAAGTGCTTCGTGCCTTTGCCATCTTTTTTTGAGTGATGTATTTAGCTGGTGTGCTGTTGTACACTTTGTTGAATTTCCTTTTAAAAGAAGCCATACTGTTGTTTGTCATAGCTGCCAAACGTTGAAGGTCTAAAGGTTCATACAAATTAGCATCAATGACTTTCCTAAATGAAAAAGTTTTATTAGAAAATAAACGTCTTATAATTAAATTCATGTGTGAAGACTCTTCAGTTTGCAGGAGGAGCAGAATAATTTCTTGTAACTTGACCGCCAAAATTTCCTCGCTTAGTGCAGTTTTGTGTTCAAAAAACTTGGCAACACTCAAAAAATAGGCTTTTACTAAGGCCGAAGCGTCTTCTTGAAAGCTGTCTTTCTTACAAGGACAATCCAATTCCTTCCAAAATTTTGGCTTTTCGCCATCAAAAACTTTTTGCAGTACGTCTTGATTAAAATGAACAACAATAGTACTTATGTATCCAGTTTCAATAGTTGAGAAACTACGTCCAACTGTTTTACCGCATAACGAAAGAATAACTGTTCCTTTAGTAGCTGAAAATCCTGATTTTGTTACATCCTGATTATCACCTTCTAAAATATAGGCAAAACAAGATTCGGAAGGTAAACTTAATTCTTTCTCAATAGGAGTAGATAATTCATACCAAGAGAATAGTGGTTTTTCATACAACGTGATTTGATTAAGTTTTGGAGCCATACAGTTTACGCTTTGTTCTCTGTGATTTTTTTATTTTCATTCTGTATTTTACTGAAATAGGTTGACCTATTTCAGTAAAGTCTTGGATTCATCGTTTTAATTGTATACAACGCCTAATGTATGGCGCGTATCCCAGCGGCTATACACTATGCAGAATGTGGTATGCCGTTTCTTTTTCATTTAATTCTTGGAGACAAAATACATCTCAATTTCACCTTTGCCCTTTGCTTCGATCTTACCTCTATTTTCAAATGCAAAGTTTGGGTCACTTTTCAATAGTTCATAGGTAGCTTGGCTGATGTTTACTTTGCCAACTTCTCCGTTACTTTCCATGCGACTGGCCGTATTAACCGAGTCACCAAACAAATCGTAGGCAAACTTCTTTTTTCCCACAACACCTGCTACAACAGCCCCTGAATGTATTCCTACCCTCATATTCCACTTTATCTCACTGTTTTCATTTCTTTGTTCAAGAAACTTAACCATACGGAACGCGGCTTCAACGCATCTCTGGGCATGATCCGGGTTTTCCCGAGGTAAGCCACTTGCCGCCATATAGGCATCGCCTATTGTCTCTATCTTTTCTATTCCAACTTCGTCCATAATGTCATCGAATTGACTGAATATATCATTGAGCTCGACAACAAGCGTTGTAGCCGAAATCGAGGCCACAAGCTTCGTAAAGTCTTTAAAGTCTGTAAAAAGTATCGTTACACTCTCATACTTTTTTGGTGCAGCTTTCCCTGTTTCTTTGAGTTCTTTGGCTATTTCTTCAGGAAGGATATTAAGGAGCAAATTCTCCGAGCGGTCTTTTTCAATTTGTAATGAAGCTTTGGATTTGCGCACATAACGCCAGCGAACGTAAAAGCTACCCGCCAGGAGCAAGAAAAACGCACCGACTCCCAAGCTTATGTTTCTTGTTTTTTCTTCTTGGTGAATCTCTTCTTCATGCGCTTCTTGTGTCACACGCGCTTCTTGTGCTTTGGCAATGCTATCTTGCAAAATAACTTTTTGAAACTCCATTTGCTGCAGTTTTTTGGAAGTTTCTTCGGCATGCAAACTATCCTCAATAGCATTGAATAGCTCAAGGTATTTCAGCGCTTTTTTGCCATTACCCATAGCTTTGTATGCATCATAAAGGCAAGAGGAACCATCCCTCTGTCTTTCCAGGGATCCAAGACTTAAAGAAAGTTCATACGCTGTTTGGCAATAGTTCAGCGCTTTGGGATTATCCCCTTGTTTCTGGCAAACAGCCCCAATAGCCGTCAGAGATCTAGCAATTTGATCTTGATCGCCCATTTGTTCGTTGATTCCCAGGCTTAGTTTGTAATAGTCCAGCGCTTTGAGATAATCTCCTTGGATATCGTAAACAGTTCCAATGTTATTAAGGTCATCAGCAATCCCAATTTGATTGCCAATTAGTTCGTTTATCTCCCGGCTTTGGGTATGATACTCCAACGCTTTGGAGTAATTGCCTAGGTGCATGTACATGAGTCCAATATTACTAATCAACTTACCTTTTTCGTGTTGATCGTCCATTTGCTCATTGACCTCAAGGCCTTGCATATGATAGTCAAGCGCTTTGGCGTAATTGGCTTGGTTCATGTAAATGACACCAATATTACCAAGAGTAGTTGCCATCCCTGTTGGATTACCAGTTTGTTTGTGGACCGCCAGGCATTGAATGTAATAGTCCAGCGCTTTGGGATAATCTCCTTGAGTATCGTAAAGAGCTCCAACATTCGCAAGGGCACCGGCAATTCCAATCTGATTGCCAGTTTGTTCATAGATAGCTATGGCTCGATTGTAAAAGTCCAGGGTTTGGGGATAATCGTCTCGATTTAGCCACGATACTCCCTGGAGGATATATCCTCCAGCATGGGCCTTTGGATAATTATTATCGCGCCCATATAAAACCAATTCTTCTGCCAGAATAAATGCTGTATCTGGCTGAGAAAAGAGAAAACCATCCCAGATATAGTCAGAGTATGCTTTAGCTCTTATTGAATCCGTTTGGGTTTGGTCTTGCCAAACAGCGTGGAGTGAGTCGAGGTTCACTTGGGCTTTCAAGAAGAAACTGCTCAATATGCATAGAGTCAGGATAATACTTTTATGCATAGTGATTTATTTCAATTGTCCCGTCCTAAAATATGGCTACAGGTTAAAATTAATTTTTAATAAAATTGTTGAACACATTATTTGGTGTTTGATAGTTTAAAGATAAGTGTAATCTTTTGTTGTTGTAAATATCAATTGGGCATTTGGCTGCTTTCTTGGCAGTTAGTGTGTTGGTAAAGCATTCATCAAGTTAGAATTCTCCTTTTAAAATGCCGTTAACCCTTTCTGCGACTGCATTTTCGTAACAATGATTTTCTTCTGTCATGCTAACTCGGATATTGCGTTTATTGAGCTGTTTTACATACTGATTGCTACAATATTGTATTCCTCGATCGGAATGATGCACTAGATTTCCTTTTGGTTTTGCCTTAGTTAGCGCCATTTTTAGTGCACGTAAGCACCCGGACAACTCTAATGAATCGCTGAGATCACTTCCTACTATTTTTCTTGAATAGAGGTCAGTTATTAAAGCTAAATAGCAGAAGCCTTTGATGGTTCTTATATAGGTGATATCAGATACCCAAACTTGATTTGGAGCATTGATTTCCATATTTTTAATCAAGTTGTTGTATTTGTAGAATCTGTGATGAGAGTGGGTCGTTTTGTAGGAGACTTTCTCACGTTTAATCAACATATTTTTATCTCTTAAAATGTTAAATAGTCTGTCTCTACCAACATTAAAATATAGACTTTTAAAGGTATCATCGAGCTCATTATGTAGTTTTCTTGTCCCTACCCCTGTCTCTTATACACATCTGACGCTGCCGACGATCTACTCTGTGTAGA
>CAJXRL010000191.1 GCA_913059105.1 uncultured Flavobacteriales bacterium | reverse complement strand
CGAGATTTCTGCCTGTCTCGTGGGCTCGGAGATGTGTATAAGAGACAGCACCATTATATACTACATCAATTTGTGTTGCCGGTATTTTATAGGTCGAAGAAATATCTTGCTTCGAATACTCTGAAACCGTTGCTATCCTTGTAGCCCGTTGAGTGAACTTTGGGAAAAAATACAACAAGTACTTTCTGTGACTCCAAATAATATTTTCAGGATGATGCTCGAAGTTAAGGTCGTGAATTACAGCTAAACTTTTACAATTCAAATTTGGTGGAACCCATCCTTCAGGAGAAAGAAGTAAATCGAAATCATTTCTATTTATATAGTTTTTTAGTCTCATTTCGAACCAAAGAATCCACAAAATTGGATGACGAGCTGGGGGGCCAAATGATATAAAAGTTACATTATTTGGAAATTGGAAAGCACTTTTTTCAACTGATCTATCAAAAATAAAAGTGAACTGAACTTCTGGATGAGTTCGCGTAATGATCTGGAGTGTTTCGTAAGAGAATCGTGCAATACCATCCATTTTATTTGGAACCAAAAGTCTGGTATTGACGGCGATTTTCATGAAATGAAATTATACTTTTTCTACCATGTAATTGATTCCGAAGAAAAAGTACTCTTTCAAGAAGTTATTTTTTTTCCAAATCAACTGTTCTTTTTCAACTCTTTCTTTCGCTTTTTTATTAGGAAATGCGAATGGTAAATAATATCGAATGTATTGAACTGTATTTTGCTCTATATTGAAACTTTCTTTCTGAAAAGCTTCTTGCCAAGTATCTAGACTACGTATGTTTTCGTTGCCAAGTAAAATATTTTTCTTTAGGCTTTCATCATATATTTCGATGATTCTCTTATTTCCTCGTTGTTTGTATAGCTTCAGATTTTGGATGACATTGTTTCCATTTTCTTCAATAATCAACAAGCGGCCTTTTGGACTTAGCACATGATGTAAAACCCGTAAAGCTTCATCAAGTGGTTCTAAATGGTGTAAAGTATCTTGAATGATAATTAAATCGTAGCTGCTAGCCTCAAACTTATGATCAAAGATATTCTCGTAAGAGTACGTGAATTTACTTACGTCACCAAACTGACCCCAATATTCTAATCTTCCTGGAATTTGATGAATGTAGTGTTCTAGAGTTGTACCATGAGAAGCTATGCCGTTGATCGATAAAAAGATGGCTGTAGTTCCAAAGCCGCATCCACAATCCCAAATTCGCAAACTTGGGTCATTAATGTTGTCGGAAATGTATTGCAAGCGTTGACAGAAATACGCCTTTCGAAATTCGAACTTCGATGGGTTTTCTAAATACTTGTAGTAATACTGTAAGTCTACATTGTTTTTTAACTCTTCTACAAAAAGATCAAAAAACTGCTCAACCGTCATTTTCATACTTCAAAATAAGGGGCGCAAATATACGTTCCTCCATTGAATTCAAACGAATTCGATTGCTTTACTTTGTTATTCTATTTTTTTCGATTTTTAATGCAACGAAAATTTATCAATAACCTCATTTTTATACTGTTCCTAAACCTTTTGGTAAAGCCATTCTGGATTTTAGGAATTGACGTTGCCGTGCAGAATAGGGTCGGTTCTTCAGAATACGGGTTGTACTCCTCCATTTTTAGTTTTGCTATTTTACTAAATATTGTTCTTGATTTTGGAATTACCAATTATAATAATCGCAACATAGCGCAACATGCTCACATGTTGAAACGCTACTTTTCGGGGATTTTTAACGTTAAATTGATTTTAGCAATTGTTTATTTGGCAGCTACCTTGTTGTTTGGTTTGGTAATTGGCTATGATGGAAGAGTCTTTTGGTTATTGTTTATTCTGGGAATAAACCAAGTATTGGCTTCTATGATTCTGTATTTGCGTTCCAATATTACTGGGTTACATCTTTTTAAGACAGAAGGAATTCTATCCGTTATGGATCGAGTAATAATGATTGGACTTTGCAGTGCTTTATTATGGAGTGGTTACTTTGGCGGAAGGTTTGAGATTGAATGGTTTGCTTATGCTCAGTTTTGGGCTTATTTTATAACTGTTATAGTTGCTTTCATCCTAGTTTATCTTAAAGCAAAGTTTTATAGAATTAAAATTGATTTGGTCCTGTTCAGAATCATCTTGAAACAGAGTCTTCCATTTGCCTTGTTGGTATTGTTAATGTCGTTTTATTACCGTTTAGATGCAGTAATGATTGAAAGATTATTACCCGATGGTAGGATGCAAGCGGGAATTTATGCCAAATCGTATAAGTTATTTGAGGGTTTCAACATGTTCGGATTCCTTTTTGCAGGACTGTTATTGCCCATTTTTTCAAAAATGTTGAAGAACAAAGAATCGGTGGCTAAGCTCGTGAAGACAGCTTTTAATTTAGTTTTTGTTCCGTCTATTGCTGCAGCTGTAGTTTGTGTTTTGTACGCTACAGAAATAATGGATTTCCTATTCAATGAGGAAGTGGCAGAAGCAGCTGAGGTATTTCCTATTCTTATGATTTCTTTTGTCGGGGTGGCGTTGACGTACATTTATGGGACCTTATTAACTGCTAATGGGAGTTTAAAACTGTTAAACGTCGTTTCTTTAATTGGCTTGGTTGTAAACTTTGTTTCCAATTGGGTGATGATTCCAATCTACGGGGCGTGGGGAGCGGCAGTTGCAACTTTACTTACTCAATTTTTTGTGATTTTAGCTCAAATTGTTATTACAAAAAGTGTATTTGAAATGAAGTATGAGTTCGGTTTCATTCTCAAACAAATCGTTTTAGTTGGAGTTGGAATTGTTGTTTCGGTTAACTCTATTTCCTATTTTTCAGACTTCCGAATTCACGCTGTAGCAATTATTGCTTTTTTTGGAATGTTGATGGTTTTACTTGGCTTGGTGAAAAAGGAAGATGTACTCAAACTTCTTAAAAAAGGCTAATTGCTATATCAGTTGTTCGTGGTGTAGCCTTTTTCGAATAGGCCTTCTAAATTTCTATCCATCGATTAAAAAGTCCTTTTATCATCAATTCGTCTTTCTCATCGAATCGAATGTCAATTTGCACTCCGTCGGCTAGATTTTTAATTTTTGCATTCAAATTGTTTTTATCAATAATGGGAAGTATGGTGCCCATTAAGTCAAAACTAATTTTGAAAGATACATTACCTTGTGGCTCAACTTCAATTATTTCATTTGCCTCAATGGTAAGTGCTGCACCTAACTTGTAGGCTTGAATAAGGCCTCCAATACCTAGCTTTGTACCCCCAAAGTAACGTACAATGGCAATGTATGTATTTGTGATCCCGGCAGATCGAATTTGTCCTAGAATGGGAGCACCTGCTGAGTTGGCTGGTTCTCCATCGTCATTCGCTAAATAGTATTCCTGATCGCCAATTCCAATTAAAAAGGCGGAGCAAATGTGCCTTGCTTTAGGATGTTCAGCTTGAATTATTTGCAAACACTCTTTGACTTCTTCTTTTGTATGAATAGGAAAAGCAAACCCATAAAATTTACTTCCCTTTTCTTTAAAAAATGAAGTAGATGATTTTCTTAGTGTTTTAAAGGTACTCACGTAGAAAGGGTTATTAATAGAAGAGCTATTATGGAAACCAAAACGCCAATTTTATTTTTAGTGGAAAATTTTTCTTTGAATAAAAGTAAAGAGGCAATAGCTGTAGTTAAAACTACTCCCATATTGTTGATTGGGAAAACTACAGAACTCTCCAAAGTAGAATGATTGAAAATCTGAATTAGGAAAAAGATAGAACCATAATTAATAACTCCTAATACCACTCCTCCAATAATAGTGTTGGCACTAAAATCTCTTTTAGATTTATCGATCACCATAAAGATTACTCCAATACTAAATGCTGTCAAAAAAGTGATCGCAGGGAAAAGTTTGGCGTCTAGAACACTGTTATTTAGGTAAGCATCTTGATTGTATTTTAAAAACGCATCAATGAATCCTGAGCCTAAGAAAAGAGCAAGAGGTATAGCTAGTAAACGTTTATCGAGTTTTTTACCATCCACTTTTGTTTTGTGGGTCGATAAATAAACCCCAACAAGTGCTAATGCAATGCCAATAATTTTAAACGCATTCACGGAGTCGTTATAGTAAAAAATAGCAAAAATAACGGGTACTATTAATGCCATTTTATTGGCAATAGAAGCTACTGAAGGTCCCAGTTTTTGAGCCGTTATTGCCATAATGTTGAATAGTGAGATAAACACTACTCCCAAGATCAAACTGTTCATTAGCCATGGTGCAGAACTGACATTCTCTACCGAAGGAATTTCGCCTAAACTGACAAATCCCGTGATGCCTGCAATACAATAATTCACAACAATTGCTGTAAAGGTGTTTACCTTGTATTTTTCAAATAGCTTGAAAATGATAAATATAGCAGCCGAACATAGAATGCTTAAGAATAAATAGATCATGCCTTAGTATTGCTATAAATGTTTAACGTGTCGTTTTCTAGGTTTTCGATACGCTCTATTTTTCCGTCAAATAGAGGTTTCTTAATTCCGTTTTGCAATTCTTTTTCAGTGCTAAATACCCTGGCTTCATCCCAAAGGTTCGAATCGACAAACTGCTGTAAAGTATTTGCTCCCCCTTCAATGATAATTGAAGTTATATTTTGGTTGAAGCAAACTTTACCAACTTGCACAGGTATATTTTTTTCAAAATCTATTTTGATGTAATCAATATTGTGCTCCTGCTTTGTTTTGAAGGAATTCAAAACTATAGTGTTTGATTTGTTATTGTAGATCTTCGAATCACTGGGAACAGCTAGATTTTTATCAACTAAGACTCGCAACGGGTTTTTCCCTGCAGATTCGCGTATGGTTAATTCTGGATTATCTAGTAGTGCAGTGTTTTTACCAACCAAAATAGCTGCTTCTTCTGCACGCCAAAGATGCACCAATTGCTTCGAAATTTGATTTGTTAACCAAACTTGTTCTTCTTTTTTCCCTATGAACCCATCTTTGCTTTCTGCCCATTTTAGAACAATAAAAGGTCTTTTTTTCTCATGAAAACAAAAAAATCGACGATTTAAATATCTTCCAAAACTTTCTAAGCATCCCGACTCAACTTCGATGCCGGCTTCTTTTAGTTTTTCAATTCCTCTTCCGGCAACTTTTTCGAAAGGGTCCAGGTTGCAGATGACAACTTTTTTGAAATTGTGTTTTATTATTAAATCGGCACAAGGAGGCGTTTTACCGAAATGGGAGCAAGGCTCTAAGGTCACATAAATGGTCGATTCCGATATTAAGGATATATCTGTTACGGAGTTAATCGCATCTGTCTCTTATACACATCTGACGCTGCCGACGAT
>CAJXRL010000190.1 GCA_913059105.1 uncultured Flavobacteriales bacterium | reverse complement strand
TCTACACAGAGTAGATCGTCGGCAGCGTCAGATGTGTATAAGAGACAGTATCTGAAGTGCCTGCATGAAAGTCCAGTACGTCCTTAACAACCGCATCAGAGAGGTCTAAGAAATTTCCTTTTTTTACTCTAAAGTCACAGTGACCGCCTAAGTTACAATCTATTAAAGACAGTAATTTGAATGTTGAATTTTTAAAACAAAGCAAGCCTTCTTTAAAAACAGAACCATCGAAATAAACATCATTGTCACCAAAATCGACATTCTCAAACTTTTTCTCACCAGTTCCAAATAAGGAAGATTTGAAACTAATCTTTCCTACTTTAAATTCTGATTCAGAAAAATTAATGTTTCCGTTTCCAAAATCTACTCTTTTGAAATCGGTTTTACCGTTACCAAATTCAACTTTTCTGAAATCAATAAAGCGACCTCTGAATGTGCATTTGTCAAAAGAGACATCCCCGTTGTCAAACCGAGCATATTGGAAACTTACATGACTTTCACCAAAATTAGCTTGCCTGAAATTTACGTTACCCTTGCCAAAATTTGTATTTGTAAACATAACATCAGTGCAATTAAAAATAGCTCCTGAAAATCGTATATCTCCTTCTTCAAATTCAGAAAATTTCAAACTTAATTCTTCAAGATTAAATTCTGAGTGATTGAAATTTAAGCTCGTAGCGCATTTGGTGTAATTGAAATTTACCCTTCCTAAATTAAACGTTGAGTACGCAAAAGAACTTGATTGACCTCCAAACTCTGCATATGAAAAATCGGTGCCGTATTCACTTTCAAAAAAGGAATGGTCTGCTTGAAATGAAGTTAATTTTACCGGGGCGCCATCGTCAATCTTGAATAGTGTTCGATATGCTTTAAGTGAAAAATCTTTAAAATAGCAATGAGATAGATTTAACGTTTCTTTTTTGTGTATTTGATTATAAACTTCATTTAAATCAGGAGCGGCCAATTTTTTTGTACTAAGCTTTGATTGTCCTTTGTATTTTTCAATTACTGCAGTTTTCTTGAAACTACGCCCATCTCCTGTATTGAAGGCTTCCTCAATAATTTGCGTATTATAATGTACTGTTCTATTCGGCAAGTTGAAAGATTTTTGAAGGTGTTAAGATAATGAATAATCACTATCTCCCCAAACACAAACTATCCTTCTTGTTTTTTGGAGAAAAACTTTTTAAAGCCTCCCAATAATGCAGCGATTGTTATCAATATTACTTTGCAAAACTTTGCAAGCAATATTCCGAACTTAGCTAATAATTCCGCTTTTAGTAAAACCTTTCCTGCAATTAGACCTCCAATTCCATAGGCAGCGACTTCGGCCATATCAGGATCAAAATCTGAGTAAGTATTTCCTCTAGTAAAGTTTACGCTAGCTATAATTGGGCTGATGTTATTTTTGACATCTTGCATTACTAGCATTTCACCAATAGCGTTTAACTGCAAATAGCCCCTTCTGCCTAAAATTCTGATGTTGTAATTTAAGATATTAGGGCCTTCATAATCTCCGAATTTTAATTCTTTTGGCCAATGTAGTTTTTTAGTTTCTTCGTCGTAAAAAGGTTTTGATGCCCAGCCTAAAAGTTCAATCCTTTCGTAACCGGCTTCTTCTCTATATTCATTAGAAGCGTCAGCGCCTCCTTGCATTGTTTCTAGAAGCTCTTCGTAATCAATATCTTTAGCATCATTGTCTTCTATAAACCCTTTCTCAGGATACGTTATGTTTATGCAAAAAGAGGCATTGGTAAATGGAGTTTCGTCCGCTTTTACACGCATTCCAAGAGATTTATTTTCTTCATCACTTGGAGGGTTTCCTCAGATGTCTGTTAAAATCATATCACTTGTTTCTCCATCAAGATATTTGAACCCATAAGGCACTTCAATTGTCCCTATGTCATTTTTTAAAGTGACTATGTCATTGATGTATTCTAACGTTTTTTCAACGCTGTCTACAAACAAAGAATAGGGTAAGGTAATATCAATAGTGTCGTGTAGGAGGGTGTCGGTTTGTGCATATAGCACACCAATAAAAAGCTGAGTAACGAACAGTAATTTTTTCATGAGTATTGATTTTCAGCTGGCAAGGTTGTAGAATGAAAATTACACTTCGTTGAAAAGTAACTTATTTTTCTAAGGGGAGTTTGAAAATAAATCCTACACCAAAAACGTTCTCAATACTTATTTCAGGGTCATTCTTTAGGTACTTACGAATTTTTGAAATAAATACGTCCAGGCTCCTACCTAAAAAATAGTCGTTCTCACCCCATATTTTAAGTAAGAGGTCCTCTCGCTTAACGACTTGGTTTTTATGTTGTAATAGGAAACTTAACAGCTCGCACTCTCTCTCCGTAATTCGTTTTGAATCTCCATCAAATAGTAGTTCTTGATTGTCGGGAACAAAAACATATTGACCCAATGGAATATTTCCTGACAACTGTTCTTTCTCATTCCTTCGCAGTAATGCTTTAATTTTCCAAACAAGCTCATCTTCATCAAAAGGCTTAGTAATGTAATCGTCAGCCCCAAGTTTATAACCAATTAACTTATCTACTTTAAGGGACTTTGCTGTGATGAAAATAATGGGGGTTTTTTTATCCGTTTCGCGAACTTCCTTAGCCAACGTAAAGCCATCTTTTTGAGGCATCATTACATCCAACAATAACAAATCGAAAGTTTCAAGTTGTAACTTTTCCGAAGCTTCTTTCCCGTTTCTGCACAATGTAACGTGGAAGTTATCAGCTTGCAAATACTCTTGAAGCAAGATGCCTAAGTTTAGATCGTCCTCGGCAAGTAATAATTTTGGACAACTACTTTTCATAAGGAATTCTAATTTTAAATTTGGAGCCTTTGTCTTTTATACTGTTGAGTGTTATAGTTCCACCGTGCAATTCTATGATTTTCCTAACATAAGCTAAGCCGATGCCAAAGCCTTTAACGGTATGAATATTGCCTCTTTCAATACGATAATATTTTTCAAAAATGCGTTCTTGGTTCTTTTTGTCTATCCCAATTCCGTTATCACTAACGGTGCAAAATATGGAGTCTTCCTCTGTCTTAGTTGTAATGTGAATCTCGGGTGGGGAACTATTGTATTTAACAGCATTATCAATCAAATTACAGATTGAATTTAATAAGTGAGTTTCGTCACCGGAAATAGTACAATTTGTAGCGTTTAATTCAAGCGTTAAATTCCCATTTTGGTCCTGTAGTTGCAAGTTCATAATTTGTGCAGCTTTCTGAATTAATTTGTGGAAATCAATGGGCAAGATATTTAATGAAAGATTTGGTGATTCTATACTTGCCATATTTAATACTTGTTCCACTTGTAGCCCTAGTTTATTTTTTTCAAATTGAATGATGTCAGTATAACGTTTGCCCTTCTCATCGCTTTTGGTACGGAGAATTTTTGCAGCTAATCCAATATTAGTTAAAGGGGTTTTGAATTCGTGGGTCATGTTATTCACAAATTCAGTGGTTCGTTCTGCTATTTGTTTTTCCAGGAGCAAAGATCGAATGGCCAGTAGAAAGAAAATAAAGATAATTGCAATTAGACCAACTGAGGCAAAAAATAAGAAACCCATTTCAGCAAAAATGAACTGATTCTTATCAGGAAAAATCAATTTAAGTTGGAAGCTTTTTGGAAAGCTACCTTCTTCAATGTTTTGTTTAAAGGCATTCTGAGGGTCGAATGTTTCGTTTGTGACGGAATCTTGTGGACTAACAAATTCGTATGAATAGTTCATGTCAATTTTGTAGAATTCCAAATAATGGTTGAACAAGGAGTCGATTACTTGAAATTGACTTTGATTGGACTGTGCTTCATCGTCTTCTTCTAACGATTCTCCAATTTTTCTACAAGTCGCTTTATCATTGACAATAGCTTCAGAAGCTTTTGATAAAACTATTTTAGCTTTCTCATTAAACAGCTCTTCTTTTAAGGCAGCACTTTTTAAAATCCAATTAACTTGAATCACTAGAACTGCAAGCAGAGCAATAAAAGAAATGATAATAAAAATATACCTTCGATTCATTAACCTCAAAGATGCTTAAATCAAATCGAATAAATTCTATGTAACAAGTCAATAACGTATTATTAACAAGTTGAAACGTTTTGTCTATCTACTTTTGGAAGGAATTAAACCCAAACCCATTATGAGAATCTTAACTTTTCTACTTTTATTTATTTTAATCAGTATTACCTTAATTGGTCAAAATCCAGGCAATTTGTGGCGGTACAACCCGGCGGTAAGTGCCGATGATTTGCAAGAAGCACAAACTGTAAATGACTTAAGTGCTGAGTTATGGCAAATGATGCAAATTCCTAATCAGGACCGTCAAATTTTAGATGAAAAGCTAAAATTTACAATGGGTTTTCAAGTTCAGAAAAATAGAAATTATGGCTCGCTGGTTAAAATAATTTCCTCTAGTATAAGGGCGGTTATGAATGGCAAAAAAGTAGAACTTGAGAATAATGGTTCTAGTTTGAGTGAAGGGCAAAAAAGCATGTTAAGAAAGTTACGCAGTGGAGATGAATTTGATGTCACACTTATCTTTGAACATGAAGGCGTTGAACACAAAGGAAGGGTTGCAGAAGCTTCGACCTTTGTTTCAATAATACCGCATCGAGCGGCAGAATTCCCTGGAGGAATTACAGCATTTAAAAAGCATTTGAATGTTAAGCTATGGTTGAAGATTAGAGAAGATAAATCTTATGGTTCTATCAATATGGCAAGAGTAAGTTTTCATGTTGATAAAACTGGAAAGGTTAGCAATGTAGAGATTTTAAGATCGGCAAGTTCTGAAAAAGGCAATGATTTGATTCTAAAAGTATTCTCAAATATGCCCGTTTGGAGTCCTGCAAAAAACATAAGAGGAGAGATTATAGAGCAAGAGGTGAGGTATGCTTTTGGAGGATGTTAGTTAATTGTGGTTCCCAAGGTTTGTAGGAATTTTAATTGAACTACTAGAAAGAGTCTGTGAGGCATACCGGATGACCTTCGGTGATCAAATTTGAGCCTCTTCTACCCAATATGAAATCACCTATCGGTGTTTTTTATTTCAGTCATTTTCACTTGAATAAATTCAGCTCAATTCCTTCAAGAAGAAATTACCTATTGGTGTTTTTTACTTCAGTCATTTTCACTTTAATAAATTAAGCTCAATTCCTATAACAAAAAAGCCACAACTATCGTTGCAGCTTTCATCTTGTGAGGCATACTGGATGATCTTCGGTGATCCAATGAGGGCCTCTTGTACCCAATATGAAATCACCTGTCGGTGTTTTTTATTTCAGTCATTTTCACTTGAATAAATTCAGCTCAATTCCTTC
>CAJXRL010000189.1 GCA_913059105.1 uncultured Flavobacteriales bacterium | reverse complement strand
GGGGTACGCTTATTTAGCAAACAAGTCCTTTCGGCCACTCAGGCACCTCTCCAATAAGGTTGGCAAAAGTAATAATGTTATTTCATTCCGAACTGAAAAAAATGATTTTATTGAAATATTTTTTTTCAGCTACTCTTCATTATCTTTAGCGGTATAAAGACCGTCCGTGAAAAAATTAATACATCCCCTTTTATTCTCTCTTTTGCTATTTGCTCTTGCCTGTCAGGAAGCATCTCAAAGCAACACTTCTATTAAAGTTATAATCAGAGAAAAAAACGACGCAGCAACACTTAAC
Source organism: uncultured Flavobacteriales bacterium (assembly GCA_913059105.1). GTDB lineage: Bacteria > Bacteroidota > Bacteroidia > Flavobacteriales_E > Vicingaceae > NORP294. The sequence continues at coordinate 5,051 of CAJXRL010000189.1, read as the reverse complement.
CCTGTCGCAGCAACAGATCAACTATCTTTCTATGCAGGCATGCATATTTTCCAAACGTTAACCAACATTGACTTCAAAACGGAAAAAACAGTCGGCATACTTGCTATTGCACCTCCAAAAATTACCTATGACAGTGTAGGAAAAATGATGGCAACCTATACTTTACGTGAAAATGCACGCTTTGGTAATGATGACAAGGTAAGCTTTGAAGATATTTTATTTTCATTAAAAGTGCATATTTGTCCGCTTATTTCAAATTCAAGCGGCGGCAGTTATTATAGTTTTATTGAATCAATTGAAGCAATTAACGAACATACATTCACAATTACTTGCAACAGTGCTGCTGTTTTAAACGAATTACGAAGTGGAGACTTTGCTGTATTACCTAAGATGCACTATGATAGTTTAAACCTACTTCAGAATTTTAGCCTACAACGCCTAAAAACAGCCACTAATTTAGAAGATAATGATAGTATCATACAATTTACCGAAAGCTTTAATTCAAGTTTAACTGCAACAAATTCAGCCGCTTTTATTGGAAGCGGTTCCTATAGACTAAAGAAATGGCAAAAAGGTGAACGCTTTATTTTGGAACGGAAAAATAATTGGTGGGGAAGTGAATTACAAGATGAGAATACCTTCTTCAAAGCCAATGCTGATGAATTGCAATTTGAGATAATTAACGACAACCAAACTGCTATAAATGCGCTAAAAGCAGGTGAGATCGATGTCCTAAACTTTGTAAGCCAAAACGATTTCGAGAAAATTGAGAACAGCACAAACATAACAACTTTAGAATGCAATCAACACGGGTTCAATTACATCGGCTTTAATTGCAACAGCCCTATTTTAAAAGATCAACAGTTTAGAAAAGCAATAGAAGCTTCTATTCCTTATCAAAAAATTATAGAAGTTGTATATCAAAACCAGGCAGAACTGAACCGCTTGCCCCTTGCCATGCAACAACGTGATTTGCGAAACGAAGAAATTATATTTGAAGACCAAAATTTAGAAAAGGCAAAAAAAATAGTAGCTGAATTGAAATGGGAAGATTCCAATGACAATGGAATCATAGATAAGATGATTGACGGTGAATTGGTAGAATGTGAATTACAATACCATTACAATTCCGGGAATGAACAGCGAAAAGCAGTAGGATATTTATTAAAAAATGAATTAAACAAAATTGGCATTTCCCTCCAAGTGAATGAGTTGGAATGGCTGACTTACCTAAAAGCGCTTAGAAACAATGAAGTGCAAATATTCATGAGTGGTAAATTGACGCTACCCATCACTCCTGATTTTACAAATGCACTACATTCTTCATCAGCAAATGGTGGTAGGAACTACGCCAACTACCAAAACCTTGCTCTAGATAGCATTATTGACAATATTTTAATGGAACCAAATAGGCAAAGCAGAATAGAGCTAATTAAAAGTGTTCAGGCAATTGTAGCGAAGGACGTTCCTTACATCTACCTGTTGAGTACAAAAAATCGTTTTGCTCATTCTAATCGACTCAAAAACGTTCCTGTTTATAGCATTCGGCCACATTTTTGGGCTGCAGAATTGTATTAAGCCATGTTAGGGTACATCACTAAAAGACTTCTACTCTTTATTCCAACTTTAGGAATCATGAGCTTGTTTGTTTTTTTCATTGCTCAATTTTCTCAAGAGGACCTGCTTTTGCAGAAAGAAGAGAATAATTTTCGAGTAGTATCCAATAACACGTTACAAGAATGGAAAGCTAATTATGCAGCGTCTAAGAAATTAGGATTTCATGAACCTTCATTTTACTTTAGCATTCATCGCAAGTCAAGTAGCGATACGTTAAACAGAATTCAAGACAAAAAAATCCGTGAGAACATGGCGGATTTAGCATATCGCATAGGAAATTGGGAAAAAGTGAATGCATTTTACTCAAGTATAAAAAGCACCCTACCCCTGCTCAATTCAGAAGACCAACAAGTTTTAATTCTAAACTTTAAAAGCTTAAATCTAACCAAAAACGAATCTGTTCACTTTAGTCAATTCCCCACTATTAACGATGAATTCAATTCGTTACTCAGTACAAATAGTCCATTTAATAATTATTTCCCAAAATTCAAATGGAATGGCTTTTCCAATCAATACCATTTCTGGTTAAGAAATGTGCTAAGAGGCGATTTCGGAAATTCATTGGTGGATAACAATTCTGTCAATGAAAAGATTAACAACGCCATTTATTGGACCTTATTACTCAGTTTAGTTTCCTTAATTATTACATTCTCCATTGCAATACCCGCGGCTTTTTATAGCAGTTTCAACCCCGACTCGCCACTTAGTAAAACATTCGATAAATTGTTCTTTCTATTTTACGCCATCCCTAATTTTTGGATTGCTACCCTATTGATTTTATTCTTCGCCTCGGGAGATTATTTGGATTGGTTTCCTACCTATGGTTTAGGATTTGTTCAAGATGATTCCTCCACATGGCAAAAACTAATCATGCGCGTCGAACATTTAATCCTACCTATAATAGCGCTCAGTTATGGATCTATTGCATTCGTATATAAACAATTAAAAAATTCAATTGAACAAGAACTTCAAAAAGACTACCTGCTTACCGCTCGGGCGAAAGGACTATCATTAACTACTATCAAATGGGGACAGTTGTTTAAGAACGCCTCTTTTCCATTAATCACCATGTTGGGAGGTATCATTCCTGCATTGTTCTCTGGATCATTCATTATTGAATACATTTTCTCTATTCCAGGAATGGGAAAACTAAGTATTGAATCCATTCTTTCAAGAGACTTCTCTACCATTTACATTCTATTACTGATAGCAACATTTTTCTCCATGCTTGGCTTATTGATTGCCGATTTACTGTATTATTTTGCCGATCCAAGAGTTCAACTTTCATCTGAAAATAAAAAGAGCAAATGAAAAGTTGGAAGAAAAATTGGGCCGTTTATTATTTTCTATTGTGGGCAACAATTGCCCTAATGGCTCCAATTTTAGCCAACGAGCTGCAACAAGATCAAATTATACAACCACTAGTACCCTATTCTCAATCGAGTATTGATTATGAGAATTCAAATTCTGTTTCTCCTTTTGATTCTCAACAAATTAAATCAATTTATTACAGGCATTGGCTCGGAACAGATGAACTAGGCAGAGATGTCTTAGCTCAATTAATACATGGCAGTAGAACTGCATTTATTATTGGATTAGGTGTTGTTCTAATTGCCGGAATAATTGGAATAATTTTAGGTGGAATTGCGGGCTATTTTGGAGATAAATATTTGATTCTTAAAAAACGGCAACTCCTTGCAGCAATTCTGCTATTTCCAATTTATGTCGTATCAATCACCACCGTTATTCCTTGGAACATCGGTTCTGTTAGTTCTTTTCAAAAGTTGATTTTACTTTTCTCCTTCTCTACTATTTACTTGCTTCTGCTGTATTTCATCGGAAGATCTGCAAAACAATTAAAAGCAAAAAATCATCTTCCATTAGATATGATTATCAGCAGAATAATTGAACTCATTGACGCAATTCCACTACTCTTTCTTTTAGTCTGTTTGTCTGCCGTAATCAAACCTTCCTTTTTTACTACCATACTAATTATTGCAAGCGTAGCCTGGACTTCCATTGCAAAATATACTAGAGGCCAAATTATTAAGGTGAGAAATGAGAACTACATTCAAAGTGCAAGAGCACTTGCGCTGACTAATTTCCAAATATTGAGAAAACACGTTTTACCCAATGCTCTAGGTCCTGTTTTAGTGAGTTTATCCTTTGGCATGGCCGCAGCAATTTTATTGGAAGCTAGCTTATCTTTCTTAGGAATGGGAATTGCAAGCGAAGAAGCTAGTTGGGGAAAGCTGATTGCATCGGCTAGAAACAACTACCAAGCGTGGTGGCTAGCTATTTTTCCAGGCTTAGCCATTTTTATTACCGTCATTGCAAGTAACAAATTGAGTGAGCTGTTTCAAAAGAAAAACTAATTATTTCAAAACACATAAGCAGGGGTACAAAAATAAAAGTGTGGGAAGGAACATCTTCTCCAATACCGAATTGTAAACTTTACTGTCTAATTGAAATGGACAAAGCTTTTACGCTCTTGGAAATTTAACTCTCAATTCGTAATTCCTAATTCTACATTCCTAATTCTCAATTCTTAATTCTCAATTCTTAATCAGGATATTCTACCCGCACGTGGTAAATGCTCATCAATTTGCGTTTGAACATTTTTTTGATTTCACTGATATCCTTAAAGGTAATGTCAGCGTTCTCAAATTGCAGCTCTCTTACTTGTGAATCGATGATGTTATTCACCAACTTTTCAATGGATTCTCCGTCGTATTTCGATAAACTTCTACTGGCCGCTTCTACCGAGTCTGCCATCATTAACACGGCAGTTTCTTTTGAATAAGGTAATGGCCCAGGATATTGAAATTGTTTTGCAGCATCTTTTTCATCCGGATTGTCATCCATGTATTGCATGTAAAAGAAACGGGTGGTAGTGGTACCGTGATGCGTTCTAATAAAGTCAATAATAATATCCGGCAATTTACTTTTCTTGGCAAGCTCGATGCCATTTATAACATGTTCAATAATAATGGCAGCACTTTCTTCCGGGGCCAACTCACTGTGCGGATTGTAATCGGAATTTTGATTCTCAATAAAATAATTGGGCATGTTCATTTTTCCAATATCATGGTATAATGCTCCTGTACGCATTAACAACGCATTACCGCCAATCGCTCGAATTGCTTCCTCCGCCAAATTAGAAACCTGCAGAGAATGTTGAAAAGTACCAGGAGCCTTCATGTTCAATTGTCGAAGTAAATCGTTGTTAGTGTCTGCCAATTCCATTAAGGTAACGTCAGAAACAAAACCAAATAATTTTTCAAAAATGTAAATAAGAGGGTATGCAAACAACGTCAACATAGCACTTCCAAAAAACCAACCCAAAAATTTCCAATCCGTTGTCTGAAAGCTACCCTCTTGAATAACTGTCTCTTATACACATCTCCGAGCCCACGAGACAGGCAGAAATCTCG
>CAJXRL010000188.1 GCA_913059105.1 uncultured Flavobacteriales bacterium | reverse complement strand
AAATTGCTCTACTAAACCCGGTAAATCGGTAAAAAGTATTTTCGCTTGGGAAATAATAAAATACAAGCCAAAACCTATGACAGCCCCTGAAGCTAACATAGTAATGAGTGTGGCGAAAACAAGGGGAAATTTCTTTTTTTGTAAGAAATTAACTGCCGGATGAAGCACAATCGCAAAGAAGAAGGCAAATACAATTGGAATCAGCACTGATTTGGCAAGTATAGCTCCATAAACGAGCAAGGTTATGGAGAGTAATACTTTCCATAGCGTATCTATGGTAGAACGATTGGTTAAATTCATGATGTATAAGTTCAAGCTTTATTTTTTGACCCTTATCAAAGGTGTACTTTTTTTATCGGTTTTCAAGATAATTTTTCTGAGATGATTAATCTGCAATGCCTTATTCTAAAACCCCATTAGAAAATTATAAATATCTCCTATTTAATAAAGCAAATGAAGAATCATAGTTTGATTTTTTGAACTTTCATAATTTAATGGATTTATCAATTTTTTAGCGGTAAGATAATTTATATCTCAAGTGTAATTGGTGTCAAAATGCTTTTTAGAATATCTATTTTTGAAGTATGAAAAATTGGAATGAGGTAGAGAGGAGAATTCAAACAAGTAAGCATGTGGTTATTCTGTCGCATCGCTCGCCAGATGGTGATTCTGTGGGGTCATCTCTCGCTTTGTATCATTATTTGAAAAATTTCATCGATCATGTTCAAGTTATTACTCCAGACCCGGCACCAAAATTTTTGGCTTGGTTAAATGGCTATGATACTATTTTGAACTACCAAAGTCATGAAAAACAAGTCAATGAGGAACTACAAAAGGCTGATTTGATTTGTTGCTTAGATTTTAATACTCCAAGCCGAATGGGTGATCTTGAAAAGGCTTTTCAACTGAATGAAGGTGCGTATATTATCAATATCGATCATCACCAAGATCCTGATGCCTTTGCTGACTTTCAATTGTCTGAAACAACTGCAAGTTCAACATGCCAGTTGATTTATGATTTTATATTCGAGCTAAAAGGAACGGAGAAATTAACAGTTGAACTATGTGAAGCGATGTATACTGGAATTGTTACAGATACTGGAAGTTTCCGTTTCTCTAGCACTTCAAAGCATACACACAATGTTGTTGCTGAGTTGATTGAAGTCGGAATTAATCCTGGTCGGATCCATGAAAACCTCTTCAATAATAACTCAATTGATCGATTAAAGTTATTGGGTTTTGCCTTAAATGAACGTTTTAACGTTTATGAAGAATACAATGCGGCAATCATTTACCTTTTTGAAGAAGATTTGAAACGTTTTAATTATAAAAAAGGAGATACCGAAGGCTTAGTGAATTACCCCCTTTCTGTAGCAGGAATTCGAATGGCAATTCTAATTACAGAGAAAGATGGTAAGGTAAAAATGTCTTTCCGTTCGAAGGGCGATTTCCATGTAAATAAACTTTCGGGGAAATACTTTAGTGGAGGAGGGCATTTTAATGCTGCAGGTGGAATAAGCGATGTAGGAGTTTTGGAAACGGTTAAAAAGTTAGAAGGTATTTTTCCGGAGTATGAAAAAGAATTGAATGCGTAACACTTTGATATTTGTTTTTTTATTTTCTCTACTGTCTTGTGAAAACGAGCCGAAGAAAAAAACGCTACCATTTGAAGATGCAGAAGACTATGAAACAACAATGATTCATTCTCACCAAGCATTTTTAAAGAAGGAAAAAGAAAAAATAAAGTCTTTTGTTGATAGTTCTGGTTTGTCGTTTGAAGCAACAGGTACCGGATTGCGATATCATATATATCAAACAACTAGTGGAGATAGTATTGCAAGTAAAGATTTTGCAATTATTACCTACACTTTAACCTCAATTGAAGGGGATACTTTATATCAATCTCCGAAAGGTAAATTCCAGGAATTTATTGTGGATTATGATATTGTAGAGTCAGGATTGCATGAAGGCATAAAAAAGATGCGAGTAGGAGAGAAGGCCTTCTTTATTCTGCCCACACATTTGGCGCATGGGATAAGTGGCGATAACGCTGCCATTCCAAGTCAAACCACACTTTTATATAATGTACACCTAGTAGCTAAAAGATGAGAATTTTTATTTTGGTTTTCGCACTTTTATGTATTGTTTCTTGCAAAGAAGAAAAGGCAAAGGAGTTTAAAAATCATTCTAATGGCATTTCTTATAAATACTTACAGGTAGGAAACGAAGAGAATGTTGATTCACTCCATGTTTTAGAAGTTCAGTTAATGGTTCTAAGTGAATTTAACGATACGTTGCATTTTGTGCAGGATTATCACTATTTTTTAGAACCATCTGAACATATTTTAGATAGCGTTTTTCGACAGTTTCATGTTGGAGATAGCGTTCTGTTAAAAATTGACCGGGCAATTTTTAATGAATATTTTAAATTCTATAAAGTATTACAGTCTGATGATGGTGTGGTTCTGCTGTCACTTCGCTTGATGAACAGTTATGAAAAATCTGTAGCTGATAAAGTTAAATTGGCAGCTATTTCTAGAAGGGAGTTGGAAGAGCAATTGGCCTTAAAAAAATATTTGGAGGCCTTAAAAGGGGAGTTAGATACGTTGGAAGGAGTTTACAGACAAATACTTCTTGAAACAGACAGCACAGCCATTCAATTTGGCAGTGAAGTCAGTATTCATTATAAAGGTTATTTTCTAAATGGCTACGTATTTGACAATACACATGACAAATCAATAACACCAACTTTTACATTTGGTAGAGAGTATCAAATGATTGAAGGTTTTCAAACTGCATTAAGCGGACGGAAAGAAGGCGAAAAAGTTAAAATTATATTACCTTCGCGCCACGCTTTTGGGGAGGAGGGTTCTTTAGCGGGAATTGTTCCGCCTTACACTGCTGTTATATACGACGTTAACATTATAAAAGTAATTAATTAAATGAAAAGATTAGGATTTAGATTGAGCATTATAGCAGTAGCATTTGCTGCAGTTTCTTGCGGTAACAAAACAACAAGTCAGTATCCAGGATACGATGAAGTAGAAAATGGTCTTTATGTGAAGTATTTCTCACAGAACAAAGAAGGTAGAAAAGTTGCACCTGGTGATGTATTAACTATGAGCATGAAGTATGGAACGGAAGATTCGACTTTGTTTGATACAGGAATCAATGGTCAACCTGTTCAGTTAAGAGCTGATTCAGGAAGATATACCGGAGATATTCTTACAGCATTTATGGCCATGAGCATGGGAGATAGCGCAGCAATTATTGTTAATGCTGATAGTTTTTTCATAAAAACGGCAGGTATGCCTGCAAGTCCAGATTTTATTGATTCTGCAGCAATGTTATATTTCACAGTTGGGTTGACTAATATCCAGTCTATGGAAGAAATACAGGCTGAAGATGAAGCTAAGAAAGCTGAAGAAGCAATTAAAAATGCGGAAGCAGAAGGGAATGAGATGGTGATTTTAAAGCAGTATTTAGCTGACAATAATATTACAACTGAACCAACTGCCTCAGGTTTGATTTTTATTTCTAAAAAAGAAGGAACAGGAAAACAAGCTGTTGCAGGGAAGAAAGTGAAAGTAAACTACGAAGGAATGTTTTTAGACGGTACGTATTTTGACACTTCTGTTGAGGAAGCTGCCAAAGCGAACGGAATATACAATGAACAAAGACCTTACGGTCCTTTTGATTTTGACTTAGGAATTGGTCAAGTAATTAAGGGTTGGGATGAAGGAATTGCCATGTTGAAAGAAGGTGGTAAAGCAAGATTGATTATTCCTTCAAACATTGCTTACGGCGCGCAACCAAGACCAGGAGCACCTTTTTCAACATTGATTTTTGATGTTGAACTAATTGAAGTGATCGACTAAGGAATTAATTTTATAAAATATAGAAAGCCATCTCAATAATTTGAGATGGCTTTTTTTATGAAATATGTTTTTCCAATATTAATTGTAAGGCAATTATAAGGCAATTGTGCTTTATTACTATTTGTGGACCTCTTGTGAAGACTGGAACACAACAATAACTCACATTACCCTGTTAAGAAAGAATAGAACAAATGTTCTCCAACCGTTTAGCTTCGTTACATTTGCTATGAAACCAAACTAGGGTAAAAATAGAAAGACACCATGGAGAAATACGACTTGTGTGTGATTGGCGGAGGACCAGCTGGGTATGCTGCTGCCATGAGAGCCATAGACTTTGGAAAGAAAGTGCTATTGGTAGAAAAAGATAAACTAGGCGGTTACGGCATCTATGATGGCGCTCTAGCTTCAAAGACCATGTGGGAGCTTTCCAATAAGGTGAAAACCGTGAAAGATGAAATAGGCACGGATAGTAGAATTGATATGCCTTTCTCTAAAGTAAAGGAGATTATCAATGAAGCCCTTTTTGAACGAAAGTTTCAGTTATCTTGTCATTTAAGAATTATTCACGCCGAAGCAGGCTTGATTAATTATGAGAAAGGACGAGCAAGTTTTATTTCCAAAAATGAAATACTCATTCAAAAGAATGATGGAACTTCAATTACAGCTTATGCTGAAAATACAATCATAGCGACAGGCAGCAGACCTAGAACCATTCCAAATATTAAGGTAGACGAAAAAGTTATTTTAACATCTGATGGGATTTTACATTTAGATGAATTTCCAAAGAGTATGGTAATTCTTGGAGCCGGGGTAATTGGTTGCGAGTTTGCAACTATGTTCTCTAATTTTGGACAAACAAAAGTATACTTAATTGATCGTGCTGATAGGATATTACCTTTTGAGGATGAAGATATTGCAGATGTAGTTGCAACTAATCTAGAAGGCAATGGTGTAACCATTCACCGTGGAGCGAATTTGGTTCGAATGGACCACCTAGGTGATTCGGTTGAATATGAAATAGAAAATGCAGATGGTAGTAAAGAAGTAATCCAAGTTGAAAAAGCCCTCTTATCTATTGGCCGGACTCCAAATGTAGGGGGATTGAATTTGGATAATTGTGGAGTTCAAATGAGTAAACGAGGAGTTCATATTGGTGATGAGGACACAAGAACGAACATTCCAAATATTTACGCAGTAGGTGATGTTTCTGGGCACATGGCACTAGTGAATGTTGGTGAGCGAGAAGCAAGACATGCTGTCGTTAAAATGTTTGCAGACTTTCCGGTAAAACCAATTCATTACGAGAATATTTCAACCATAATGTTCTTAAGCCCAGAGGTAGCGGCAGTTGGTTTAAATGAGCAAAAAGCACAAGAACTAAAAATTCCTATTCGAGTGTCAAAAATTGATTACTCGATGATTGCACGAGCAATAGCAATGCGAAAAACAACAGGCTTTTTCAAGATTATTGTTTCTGACGATGATCTGTCTCTTATACACATCTCCGAGCCCACGAGACAGGCAGAAATCTCG
>CAJXRL010000187.1 GCA_913059105.1 uncultured Flavobacteriales bacterium | reverse complement strand
CTAAATATCCCTTATGAAGATTTATGCTGGAAATAATTGCCGCTCGATCAGCAGATTTTCCCGGAGGCTCAATCCCATGTAATTCAAAATCCCCGCATGTTCCTAAGGCATTCAAAAAGCTACCGTTTCCGCAACCAATGTCTAATACTCGTGCCTTTGAAGAGATATTCTGTGCAAATCGTTTGGCATTTTGAAATCTAAACCAATTAATTACCTTCTCAATTACTGGGTTAAATTTCTCATCACCATATCCATAATAACTTTCATCGTAAGCTTGTTCAAGTTGACGATTATCTGGAAATGGGTTTAATGAAAATACCGAACATGACAAACAACAACCAAAGTTATATTGCTCGTTAAAAATGTCATCTATTGAAAAAAGGCAGCTCCATTCAGTTTCACCGCAGATCAAGCATTCCTTCATAACACTATTTATACGTTGAAAGATTTAATACACCCCATTTTTGCAAACGGTGTTGCAATGACACTTTCAATACTCCCAATCCATAAATAGAACTATCTATTAAGTTTATTGAAGATGCTTCAGCAAAATATTTAGTTGGACAACTTACTTCGCCAATTTCATATCCTTTATAAATAAGTTGAGACAACATTTGATTGTCAAACACAAAATTGTCGGAATTCTGTTGATAGTTTATCGCCTGTATTGCTTCTTTCGAAAAAGCTCGATAACCTGTGTGGTATTCAGAAAGTTTCGCTCCAATTAAAAAATTTTGAATGAAGGTGAGTATCCTATTGGCAATATATTTATGCAATGGCATACCTCCTTTTAATGCTCCTATTCCTAATATTCTAGAACCCAACACTACCTGAAAAACATCATTTGCAATGAGATAACACATACTCGGAATTAACTTTGGGGTGTATTGATAATCTGGATGAACCATAATAACAATATCCGCACCTATTTTTAATGCAAAATCATAGCAAGTTTTTTGATTCCCTCCATAGCCTTTATTTTGTTCATGGCGTATAACATGCTTTATTCCCAAAGATTTTGCCTTTTCAGAAGTATCATCTTTGCTGCAATCGTCAACTACCACCACGTCATCTACTATATCGAAAGGTATCTCAGCATAGGTTTTCTCTAAGGTATGTGATGCATTGTACGCCGGCATGACTACAACGACTTTTTTGTTATTAATCATGAATTAAATTGGTCGATTATTTACTAACAAAACTAATAGATTATTAATACCGAACCACCAGTTTTAGAAAATCTTAATTATTGTTCGATTTTAATTTATGGTACATTTATTGAATTAGTCATGAAAAACCTTATTTTCGATAAAAATTAAACGAATGAAAAAACTAATTCTTGCGGCTAGTGTACTTTTAGCCTTCCAATTCAGTTCAGCTCAAACTGAAATATCAGGAGTAACTCCTGCAAAAATAATTGAGGTAAGCTCAACAACATTAAACTTTAATGGAGCTGGTCTCCGAGAAAAATTCTTTCTAGACTTATATGTTGGAGCCTTGTATGTGAACACTAAAACAAGCGATCAAAAAGCAGTAATGAATAACGATGAATCAATGGCTATTACATTAGACATTGTTTCAAGCCTTATTACATCAGAAAAAATGTTAACTGCTATTGATGAGGGATTTGAAAATTCAACAAACAACAACATTGCCCCTTTCGAAGCAAAAATAGCTCAATTTAAAGTTTCCTTTAAAGAAGAAATAAAAATTGGAGATCACTATGTAATCGTATACCTTAAAGATGTTGGAACCGAAATTCACAAAAATGGAAAGAAAATTCAAAGTATTCCAGGATTAGACTTCAAAAAAGTATTATTTGGAATTTGGTTTTGCGACAAACCTGCAGATGAAAATCTTATGGAAGGTATGCTAGGATTAGATTAATCTTCAACTAAATCTGGATAATCTAGAGAAGCGGTGAGATTGAATAAGTCTCCCGCTTTTTTTATGAACTCAATGTTGCTCACTGTTGCATTTCCGAGTAGTTTGTCCATTTCTCCCTCTTGGTTCCAAGTCCAGAAATTCCATTGAGTAGCAAAAGGCACTCCGCCAACTTCAACATAAGCTTCATAAGTAATAACGTGAGGATCTTTTTCCGCTTCTTCAAGATCTGTTTCTCCACTCGTTACAATGTACGCCATAGCTGCTAACAAATCTGAATTCTCGTCTTTATAAACGATGTACCAATCATTGGGTGTGTCACCTATCCCCTTGTTGAAAGTCAATTTATTGGCTTCCAATTCTGATTCACCCAGTTGAAGTTGACCTAAAAACTCATGCTTTGTACCAGGGTCATTTAATTTATAAGGAGCTGCAAAAAAATACGCCCATGTTAACAATCCAAATCGCGCGCTTTCATTATTTAATGTATCCGGCAAAACCATTGCCTTTGTGCCATTCCATAATTTGATGGAATTATTATTTTCCGTCTTAATTGCGCTTCCATTTGTCCTCATAGAAATACGACCATCGAAACGTTCTTTACCTCCAAAAGTTAAATTCAAGTCAAATTGAACCGCATCGAATGATTCAAATACGTGTTTTCTATGTATTTGTTCAATGCCCGCAACAAGCTTTTGAGCATCGCTCAACTGCTTTTCCTCGACATTTTCAGAATTGGTATCGACCTTCTTAGTTTTCTCTGCAGGATTAGAGCAGGCGATGGCTAGTACTACAAATAATGTGGCAAAAATTTTCTTTTGTCCCATTACATATTTCTTCTATACTGCCCGCCTACTTCGAACATGGCATCAGTGATTTGCCCTAAAGAACAATATTTTGTTGCTTCCATTAAGGCTTCAAATAGGTTGTCATTTTTAATTGCTGCCTTTTGAACATTTCTTAGCTGTTTTTGAGCTACATCTTCATTTCCTTTCTGAAGGTTTACCAACATATTGATTTGATATTGCTTCTCTTCCTCAGTTGCTCTTATCACTTCGCCAGGAGTTACGGTTGGCGAGCCTTTTGAACTTAAGAAAGTATTCACTCCAATAATTGGAAATTCTCCACTGTGCTTCAAGCCTTCATAGTATAAACTCTCTTCCTGAATTTTACTGCGTTGGTACATGGTTTCCATTGCACCTAAAACACCGCCACGTTCTGTAATTCTATCAAACTCCAATAAAACTGCTTCTTCTACTAAATCAGTTAATTCCTCAATGATAAAAGATCCTTGAATCGGATTTTCATTTTTTGCTAAACCTAATTCACGGTTTATAATTAATTGAATGGCCATCGCTCTTCTTACCGACTCTTCTGTAGGAGTTGTAATTGCCTCATCGTATGCGTTTGTATGCAACGAATTACAGTTATCATAAATGGCGTAAAGCGCTTGTAACGTCGTTCGAATATCATTAAAATCAATTTCTTGAGCATGCAACGAACGTCCAGAAGTTTGAATGTGATATTTCAACATTTGAGCTCTAGAATTGGCTCCATATTTCAATTTCATGGCTTTTGACCAAATTTTACGAGCAACTCTTCCAATTACTGCATATTCAGGATCAATACCGTTAGAGAAGAAAAACGATAAGTTTGGACCAAATTTATTGATGTCCATTCCTCGGCTCAAATAATACTCTACGTAAGTGAAACCGTTTGATAGCGTGAATGCTAATTGCGTTATTGGGTTTGCGCCTGCTTCGGCAATGTGGTAACCTGAAATAGAAACCGAGTAAAAGTTTCGAACAGCGTTCTCAATAAAATATTCCTGTACATCACCCATTAAGCGTAGCGCAAATTCAGTTGAAAAAATGCAAGTATTTTGTGCTTGATCTTCCTTTAAAATATCGGCCTGCACTGTTCCTCGCACAATTGCCATTGTATTCTTCTTAATGCCTTCGTAAACGGTGGCATCTAAAACTTGATCGCCAGTTACTCCCAAAAGCATCAACCCAAGTCCGTCATTTCCTTTTGGAAGATCTCCTTGGTAACTTGGTCGTTCAATCCCTTTGGTTTCGTATAGCTTCTTTATCTTATTCTCTATATCCGACTCTAAACCTTTTTCTTTAATGTATAATTCACATTGTTGATCAATTGCAGCATTCATAAAAAAGCCTAGCAACATTGCCGCAGGACCGTTAATAGTCATAGAAACGGATGTCATATTATGTGCTAAATCGAAACCTGAATACAACTTCTTAGCGTCATCTAAACAGCAAATCGAAACCCCTGCATTACCAATTTTACCGTAGATGTCTGGTCGAACATTGGGGTCTTGTCCGTATAACGTAACAGAATCAAAAGCAGTTGATAAACGCTTCGCAGGCATACCTAATGAAACATAATGAAATCTTCTGTTTGTTCTTTCAGGACCACCTTCACCAGCAAACATTCTTGTTGGATCTTCTCCTTTTCGTTTAAACGGGAATAGACCTGAGGTAAATGGAAACTCGCCAGGTACATTTTCTTGTAAATTCCATTTTAATAAATCTCCCCAAGCTTGATACTTTGGCAAGGCAACCTTAGGAATCTGTGAATGAGATAAAGACTCAGTATGCGTCTCCATTTTAATTTCCTTGTCTCGAACTTTGAATGTATAAATTGGATTTTTATATTTCTCCTGTTTCTCTGGCCAATCTTGAATTATTTTTAAATTCTTGGGATCTAATTCCAAGCTCATTTTTTCAAATGTCTCTTGGAGGCCTTTCACTAATCTGTCTTTATCTTCTATCTCTAATTCTTCTATACTCTCCATCGACTTTTGAATACCGTATAGCTTTTGAGCTACGTCGGCTTGCTTTACAGACCATACATCATAACTTCTGTTGCTTTCAGCAATTTCTGCTAAATAACGAACTCTACTTGGTGGTATTACAAATATTTTCTCAGACATTTCATCTGAAATCTCAAAACTAGATTTTAAATCTGAGCCCATCTTCTCAACTAACAAGCCCATAATTCGCTTGTACAAACGATTCATTCCGGGATCATTGAATTGAGAAGCTATTGTGCCATAAACTGGCAGGTCTTCATCTTTTGCTTCCCAAAGCAAGTGGTTCCTTTGGTATTGCTTCTTTACATCTCTTAAAGCATCTAGTGACCCTCTTTTATCGAATTTGTTAATTGCAATAATATCAGCAAAATCCAACATATCAATCTTTTCCAATTGAGTTGCGGCACCAAACTCAGGGGTCATTACATACAAACTCATATCTGAGTGTTCTGTAATTTCAGTATCAGACTGCCCAATTCCTGAAGTTTCCAATATGATTATATCAAACTGCGCTGCTTTCAAAATTGAAACTGCTTCGGCAACATGCTTCGACAAAGCCAAGTTCGATTGACGAGTAGCCAATGAACGCATGTAAACTCTTTCACTTTTAATCGAATTCATACGAATTCGATCTCCTAATAATGCTCCTCCTGTTTTTCTTTTCGAAGGATCAACAGAAATAATTCCCATTGTCTTTTCAGGGACTGTCTCTTATACACATCTCCGAGCCCACGAGACAGGCAGAAATCTCG
>CAJXRL010000186.1 GCA_913059105.1 uncultured Flavobacteriales bacterium | reverse complement strand
CTGCCTGTCTCGTGGGCTCGGAGATGTGTATAAGAGACAGCTAATTAGCTGTTCTTCACCTGAGAATGCGGACACTTGCAAAAAATCAGTTGTATAGAAATGCTCTTCGTCTTGAATTTCAATTCCTAACTCTTCCCGAAATTCTCGTCTTAGCGCATCCAAAATACCTTCCCCTAATTCATGGCCTCCACCAGGGAATTTAACGAAGTGTTTTCCAAACCTAAATTCTTTAGAAAGCAGCACTTCCTTCTTGTCATTAAGCAATAAACCGTACACTCTAATATTATATCGTTTTAACTCCATATAAACACACTAAATTAAACACTACTTACGTTGATGGAACATCCAAATTAGAGATACATTTTACTATTTTTGACGCCGTGCTAAGAAAACCCCTATATAGCTTACTTGTTTTACTCTTTTTTCACTTCTCAGCGTTGGCTCAAGACAATGCAATTCTAAAAGGTAAAGTAACAACAAAAAGAGGTAAAGTTATTGAGGGTGTTAACATTACTACAAGCCATAACCGAACTGGAGTCATAACAGATTCTACTGGGACATATGCTATTGCATTTCCTTCTAACAAAGACATTATTTTAAGTATCACCCACATAAGTTTTGAAAGTCAACAATGGAAGGTGAAATTAGATAGTGCCGAAACGCGAGTATTTAATATTAAAATGAAAGCTTCAAACTATACGATTCCCGAAGTTGAAGTAAAAGGGGAAAAAGATAGGACCAATACAATGGAAGCTATTGATCCTAAAAACTTAAAATATATCCCTTCTCCAAACGGCAGTGTTGAAGCTGTAGTAAAAACATTGTTAGGTGTTTCTTCTAACAATGAATTAACTTCACAGTATAACGTGCGTGGTGGTAGTTTTGATGAGAACCTGGTATATGTTAATGATATTGAAATCTACCGACCTTTTTTAACTCGGAGTGGAAATCAAGAAGGGTTAAGTTTTATCAATGCAGATTTAATCAAGAATATTGATTTCTCGGCAGGTGGTTTTGAAGCTCGTTACGGAGATAAAATGTCTTCTGTATTATCGGTTGAGTATAAGGAACCAACGGAATTTGCAGGTTCCGTTTCGGGAAGTTTGCAAGGAGGCTCTATACATATTGAAGGTTCCCCTGGAGATCATCGGTTTACACATATTACAGGAATTCGATATAGAAGCAATGCTTACGTGCTAGGAAGCTTAGACACGGACGGTGATTACAGGCCAAATTTTGCTGATGTGCAAACGTATTTAACTTACGATATAAGTGAAAAATGGGAAATAGGCTTTTTAGGAAACTTTGCTCGTAATCAGTATAATTTTATTCCTGAGACCAGAGAAACCGCTTTTGGAACAATTCAGGAAGCCTTGAAATTGACCATTTTCTTTGAAGGACAGGAAGTGACAGAATTTCAAACCTATTTTGGAGCGCTAACAAATACTTACAGACCAAATAAAAAATTAGAATTAAGACTGATTACCTCTGCATTTCGATCAATAGAATCTGAAACTTTTGACATACTAGGTCAGTACTATATTGACGAATTGGAACGGGATTTAAGCAGTGATGACTTTGGCGATGTAGCGTTTAACAGAGGAGTTGGTTCCTATTTAAATCATGCACGAAACTATTTAGATGCTTCTGTATTAAACGCTCAACATAGAGGTAAGTTATTGCGAGATAACGGAACATACGAATGGGGAATGAAGTTTCAACATGAACGTATTGAAGACAAACTGAAAGAGTGGGATCTAATTGATTCTGCAGGTTATTCGCTTCCTAGCGTTAATACTACTCCGGGAGTTGCCCCAAATGGACAACAAAGCTTAGAATTATTCAAATCCTTTAGAGCTACCAATACACTAACTTCAAATAGATTAATGGGCTATGTCCAACGTAACATACGTTTCGTTGATAAAAAAGAGGGAGAATATACGTTGACTGCTGGAATAAGAGCCAACCATTGGGATTTAAATGGCGAAACCGTTTTTAGTCCCAGAGTTAATATAGCTTGGGAACCGAATTGGGAAAGAGATTTTTTATTCCGATTTAGCACCGGATATTATCATCAACCTGCTTTTTACAGAGAGTTGAGAAACTTTGAAGGCGATTTGAATAAAGACATCAAAGCACAACAATCTATACATTTTGTATTAGGGGCAGATTATAATTTTACCGCATGGGGAAGACCATTCAAATTTGTTGGCGAGGCCTATTACAAGCAAATGGATAACATAATTCCTTACGAAATAGACAATGTAAGAATTCGATACTATGCGGAAAACAATGCAAATGCATATGCCGTAGGAGCCGATTTTAAAATAAATGGAGAATTTGTAAAAGGTGTTGATTCTTGGCTAAACATTGGATTCTTGAACATTGAAGAAGATATAAAAAATGATAGTTATACCACCTACTTCAACACTGATGGAGAAGAAATTAAGCCAGGCTTCACCAACAATATAGATACTGCAAGCTATCAAATAACTCGACCAGGTCACATTCCAAGACCAACTGACCAACGATTTAATTTGAGTTTATTTTTTCAAGATTACCTGCCTAAAAACCCAACGTACAAAATGCATTTGACCTTCCATTATGGTTCAGGTCTGCCTTTTGGTCCTCCTTCAAACGAAAGATACAAAGACACCTTGAGAATACCATCTTATTTAAGGGTTGATATGGGGTTTTCAAAACAACTGCTAAGCGAAGACACAAAGCTACGTGAAGGCAGCCCTTTCAAACACTTCAAGTCAATTTGGATAAGTTTGGAAGTATTTAATCTACTGCAGAAAAACAATACTTTATCCTATTTATGGGTGACAGATGTTAGCAATAGGCAATATGCAGTGCCAAACTTTTTAACTTCAAGGCAGCTTAACCTCCGCTTACAAATGAAATTTTAATGGATGAAATTATTGAATTACTGAAGTAATCTCTCCAAGATTTGGTTCTGAGTAGAAATGAGAAAAAAGACTTGAAGATTGCCATTCTGCATCATAAATTCGATAAACGAGAATTGGATCTGTTAAGAAGTAAAATTTTTGACATTGCTACAGAAAATCAAGATAGGCTGAGTAAAGATCAATTAATTCAATGGATAGAGAATACTTCAAAATTAACCTTGACTAAAAATCAGGAAAGTGAAAGCACAAACTCTAGCTATTTTAGCCCCGGAACAGCATGTCGCTCTGCAATTATTCAACAATTAAGGTCTGCAAAATCAACTATTCGAATTTGTGTATTCACCATTAGCGACAACGAAATTTTCGAAGAAATTATTCGAGCCCACAAACGGAATATCTCAGTTAAGCTACTTACCGATAATGACAAAAGTTTTGACAGGGGCTCTGACATTGAAGCCATTCACAAGGCAGGAGTGCCTGTAAAAATTGACCGTACCGACAGCCACATGCACCACAAGTTCTGCATTATTGACAAGGAAAGAGTACTCACCGGAAGTTACAATTGGACCAGAAGTGCAGCCGAACGAAACCAAGAGAATATTATTATTAGTTCTGACGCAAAAATGGCTAAGGACTTTGTAAGAGAATTCGACAGGTTGTGGGAACAGTTGGCGGATTATTAATCTAGTTTTCTAACTCAGAATCCTTCTATCCTATTGTTTTGTTATTTCTCTAAAGTGTTTCTACCTTTAGCAGCAAATCAATGCACATGAAAAAAGCATTATTCCTATTTACAATAGCATTTTTAAGTATTCAAACTAATCTTACTGCTCAAGGTCTAAATTTTGACGGGACTAATGACTATGTCATTGCCACTAATGCAGGGCCTTCGGGAATTAAAGACCGTACCGTAGAATGTTGGATTAAAACAAGTAATTCCATCAATACTCAGCAAGTTTTAATAGACTGGGGAGCAATGACTCCAAATGGTAGTAGGTTCACTTTGAACTTAATCAATAACGGTAGACTTAGAATTGAAGTTGGTGGCAATGGAATAACGGGCACTATCCAAGTTGCAAATGGCATGTGGCATCATGTAGCAGTAACCTACAACCATACGGCTACTGCAAAAGCTAGTTTATATGTTGACGGGGTCCTAGATATTAGCAATAATTTTACAGTTCCAGTAAATACCTTAACCACAAATGCCATTCAATTGGGAAGAAGAAACGATGGAGTAAATAATTATCAAGGAGAGATGGATGAAGTCCGAATTTGGGATTTTGCAAAAACGGCTAGCCAAATTATGATGGATATGAATAAGGAATTCTGTACTACTCCGACAGGTTTATTCGCCTATTTTCAGCTGAACGATGGCGTTCCTTCCGGAGCAAACAGTAGCAATACAACAGCGGTAAATTTAACCAGCCCATTAAACAATGGTACCTTAACAAACTTTGGTCTAACAGGAACAAGTTCAAATTGGGTCGCAGGTAGTTCTTCATTAACGAGACCATTAGACAATACGGTATCTCAAGTTGGAGGAACAATCTTAGCAACCGATAGTACTGCAAATAGTTATACATGGGTCGACTGTAATTCAGCAACTCCTTTAACGGCAAACAGATCTAGAAGCTATATGCCAACAACAAACAGTGATTTTAAAGTTATTTTACAAAAAGGCATTTGTAGAGATTCTTCAACTTGCTACACTTTTTTAGGCGTTGGTATGCATGGGCTAATGGCAAACGAAACCTTAAATGGCTATCCAAATCCAACAAGAAATAATTATACCTTAAGTATTCCTGATCATCTGCAAAAAACTGCTTGTAACCTTCAACTTTTCTCTGTAGAAGGAAAACTTGTACTTGAGGAGACTATTGCTTCACTTTCTGATAAAGTAACAGTAGATATGAGACATTTCGAAAGTGGATTATATTACGTTAAAATGACCACAAAAAGTGAGAGTTTAATGGGAAAAATTATTGTTGAAAAATAATCGAACCTACCCCCGCTGGGTTTGCAACCCTGCGGTTATTTCAACTTATACTATCCCACAAGATTGCAAATCACTGCGGAGCTTCTAGTTCTAACCAACATCCAGCGATGCGGGTATTATCTACTGTGATATACCAGCGAATCAACAAGAACTACCTGTTCCTTCGAGTAATTATCAATGTAATAGGTATACCAAATATCTTCATACTTAACACTGCCCTTTACAACTTCAGTGGGAAAAGTAAATCTAATTTTATTATCCACTTGATTCCATTTTGAATATTGTGGGTCGGGTAACAATTCTAATTTAAACTCTACCCAAATATGCAAATCACCATTTGAAAAAAATTTAGCTTGATGCGTCCAATCATTAGCTATTTTCGATATACTGTCTGTTAAAATTAAAGTATCAGGTAATTCAGTAAAAAATTCCTCAATATACCATGAATTTTTAACCAAAATTGATTCCAAACTTACTTCCTCAATTTGGCTTAAACTGTTCGTTTTTAAAATATTCTTTTTACAACCTTGACTAATAATTAAAATTACGCTTAACAATAAGCC
>CAJXRL010000185.1 GCA_913059105.1 uncultured Flavobacteriales bacterium | reverse complement strand
ATCTACACAGAGTAGATCGTCGGCAGCGTCAGATGTGTATAAGAGACAGTCTTTTTATTGTTCCACATCTTGAGTATTTCTGGAGAAAAGATGGCAAAAGAAGGAGCTATGGATTCATTAAGTGGAATGTGGATGGCATCTGCTATACTTCTTCCTGTTGGTTTATTTTTCACTTATAAAGCCACGAGCGATTCTGCCTTGTTTAATTTTGACGCCTACAGCAATTTTTTCAAATCTATTTTTACTAAAAAATCAGTTTCTAATTCATGAAAATAGGTATTCTCCTTTCTCGATTTCCATTTCCGTTAGAAAAAGGGGATAAACTTAGAGCATATCACCAAATAAGAGAATTAGCTAAGGAAAATGAGATTTACCTTTGTTGTGTGAGTGACAAGCCTGTTCAATTATCACATTTCAAACAGTTAGAGCCTTATTGTAAAGAAATAAAAGTCGTAAAACTTAGTAAGATCACTATTCTTGTAAATTTAATAAAAGGCTTATTGTTTTCGAAACTTCCATTGCAGGTAGCCTACTTCTTCAAAAAAAGTGCAAAAAAATCTGTAATTCATTTTTTTAGAAATCACAAAGTAGATCATATTTATTGCCAACTCATTAGAGTTAGTGAATATGTAAAGGGTGTCAATGACATCCCAAAAACGTTAGACTATATGGACGTTCTTTCGAAAGGGATGGAGAGAAGAATTGAAAAATCAAGCGCATATTTGAAACTGTTTGTTAGAATTGAAGCTTCTAGATTGAAAAAATACGAGCACTTTATTTTTTCTTCATTTAAAAATAAGACCATCATTTCCGAACAAGACAGGGACTTAATAATTCACGCTCAAAATAAATCTATAGCAATAATTCGAAACGGAGTAGATTTAGATTTTTTTAGTCCAAAAAAGAAAGACAAAAAATTCGACTTACTGTTTACAGGTAATATGTCATACGCTCCTAATGTTGATGGGGTCGCTTTCTTAGTAGAAGAGATTTTGCCTAAATTATGGGAGAAAAACCCGTCCATTACATTGGCTATCGCCGGTGCTTCCCCAAATGCCAGAGTTCAAAAATTAGCTCAAAAAAATGTAACTGTTACAGGCTGGGTTGATGATATTCGAGATTATTACGCTAGTTCTAAATTGTTTATAGCACCAATGCAAATTGGTACCGGCTTGCAAAATAAATTATTAGAGGCAATGGCAATGCAAATACCATGTATCACCTCTCCCTTAGCCAATAATGCTTTAAAAGCAACTCATAGAGACAATATCTTAATTTCAGATAGTGTAGAAGAATATGTATTGGCTATCTTAGAGCTATTAGAAAATAAAAATCTAGCTATAGATATTGCTCAAAACGGACATGAATTTGTACGATGCAATTATGACTGGAAATCAACTACAAACCAATTAGAAAAATTATTTTTGACAATATGAAAGACCTCCAGAAAATAGTTGAAAATGCATGGGAAAATCGTGAATTTTTAAAAGAAACTAGAACAGTAAAAGCAATTGAATCAGTGATTGCAAAAATTGATTCTGGAGAACTAAGATGTGCCGAACCAACTACGAATGGTTGGCAGGTTAATGAATGGGTCAAAAAAGCTGTTGTCCTTTATTTTCCAATTCGAAAAATGGAAACTATTGAAGTAGGACCATTTGAATTTCATGATAAAATGGCTCTAAAATCAGACTATGCAAAAAAGGGAATTAGAGTAGTTCCGCATGCTATTGCACGTTATGGAGCTTATGTTTCAAGGGGTGTAATTATGATGCCATCGTACATAAACATTGGCGCATATGTGGATGAAGGAACTATGGTAGATACTTGGGCTACTGTTGGAAGTTGTGCTCAAATTGGTAAAAACGTTCACCTTAGCGGTGGAGTTGGGATTGGAGGAGTTTTGGAACCCCTACAAGCATCTCCAGTAATAATTGAAGACGGTTGTTTTATTGGCTCCAGATGTATAGTAGTTGAAGGCGTAAAAGTAGAAAAAGAAGCGGTATTAGGAGCAAACGTTGTCTTAACTAAATCAACAAAAATAATTGACGTAACAGGAAATGAACCCAAGCAGTACAAAGGAATAGTTCCAAGTCGTTCTGTAGTAATTCCAGGTTCTTATACCAAAAAATTTCCTGCGGGAGAATATCAAGTCCCTTGCGCAATCATTATTGGACAGCGCAAAGCAAGTACCGATTTAAAAACATCTCTTAACGACGTTCTTCGAGATTTCGAAGTAGCTGTATAATGAACAGAATACTAATCATACAAACCGCCTTTATTGGCGATGTTATTTTAGCTACTCCAATTATTGAGAAGCTCAGCGAGTTCTTTCCTGAAGCGAAGATTGATTTTCTGCTGCGAAAAGGAAATGAAAAACTACTAGACAAACATCCGAAGATTAACAAGGTGCTCATTTGGACAAAAGATAGTAAAAAATATAGTTCTCTTTTTCAAGTAATTAGTTTAGTTCGTACTACAAAATACGAATGTGTAATCAACGTTCAACGATTCTTGGCTGCAGGGCTTATTACCGCCCTCTCTGGAGCTAAAATTAGGATTGGGTTTACAAAAAATCCAATGTCGTTTATGTTTCATAAAAAAATTGGACACCAACTTGAAGGTCAGCATGAAACTAGTCGTAATCTTTCTTTAGTCAGAGAGTTAACTGATGATAAATACACTCGTCCAAAACTTTACCTTAACAAAAGAGATATTGCAAATGTAAAACAGTTTCAAGAGTCACCGTATTTGTGCTTTGCTCCTACTTCTGTTTGGGCTACAAAACAATTCCCTAGTTTAAAATGGGTTGAATTACTTTTATCTCAAGATGAAAATTGGACTATTTATTTGTTAGGAGGACCGGATGACACAAATGAATGTGAAGAACTTGTACAAATGTGTGGGAGAGATAACTTAATTAACCTCAGTGGTAAATTAAGTTTTTTAGAATCTGCTGCACTAATGAAAGGAGCGGCTATGAATTATGTCAATGACTCTGCTCCTATGCATATGGCATCTGCAGTTAATGCTCCAACCAATGCTGTTTTCTGTTCAACTATCCCCTCTTTTGGATTTGGTCCTTTAGCTGACACAGCAAAAGTTATTGAGACTAAAAAAGAATTATCCTGCAGGCCTTGTGGTTTACATGGTAAAAAAGTTTGCCCATTAGGTCATTTTGATTGCGCTTATAGTATCCAAAAGGAACAATTTGATCGACCCGAATTTCCTTCAGAATAAAAACTACATGAAAAAAACACTCCTACTCTTACTGTTACCATTGTTTTTTCAACTTTCTGCACAAGAGAGTGCAGAAGATGTTATCAATAAATCAGAGAAGCACTTTAAAAAGAAAGAGTACAAAGAAGCAATGACTGACCTTAACGATGGTTTGATAAAAATGCCTGATTCTACAAAATTGTATCTTCAAAGAGGTAATTTGAATCTAACGTATCAACTATTTGATAAAGCAGAAAGTGATTTTACATTGGGATTGAAAATATCAATGGATACAAATGAAAAGGTTATTTTCTTAATCAATCGCTCAAGCGCAAAAACGAGTGTTAGAAATTTTGAAGGAGCCTATACTGACATGAAACAAGCTTTGGAGTTAGATTCAAACAACATTGGAGCTTATAGCAATTTAGCCTATATAACAGATGAATTACATAGACCCGACGAAGCACTAATTTATTACAATAAAATCATCGAAATAGACCCTAAATTTAGTCCTGTATATGTAAATCTTGGCTATCGATCTCAACTAGCAGATGAGCATGAAAAGGCGCTAGAATATTTTAATACTGCAGTTAAATTATCCCCGAAAGAACCACTCATTTATAGTAATAGAAGTTTTAGCAAGCTAAAAACAAATGACTTAAAAGGAGCTAGGAAAGATATAGAAAAGTCTCTAAAAATTTTTCCTTCAAATAGTTATGCATATAAAATTAGAGCTCTAATTCTCATAGAAGAAGGAAATAAAGAGGAAGCATGTGAAGACCTTTTCCTTGCTAATAAGCGAGGCTATACAGAACAATATGGTACCGAAGTTAATGAGTTAATGAGAAAACATTGTAATTAATCGTTGCTCTTTGAGCCTCTTCTAATTACCTCCTCAACTCTTTTTCCATCAAACAGTTCGTACTTTCTGAACTGACATTCTAATTTTCCGTTCATTACCGGTATCTTCTTAGATGGTTTAAGTCCAACATTTTTGAAAGACTCTTCATCAGAAGCAATAATCCACGCATCCCATCCAGAGTATTCGTGCTTTAACGTTGAACCTATTTTTTCAAAAAAGTCAGGTAACCCTTCTTGCAACTCCAATCTTTCGCCATATGGCGGGTTCATAATGATCACTCCTTTATCAGATGGCGGAGCATCCTTAAAAAAGTCAGCCTGTTCCAGCTGTATACTTTTACGCATATTAGCCGTATTAATATTCATCCTTGCAGATCGTAAATTATTCGAGTTCAATTCTTTTGCGTAAATATTTACTTTTAGGGGTCTGTAAACTTCTTGTGCCTGCCCTAACACTTTAGAAAGTAAACTAACATCGTAATTGTTCCAACCTTCGAATGCAAAATTTGTACGATTTAAATTAGGTGGAATATTACAAGCAATTAAAGCTGCTTCAATGGCAATGGTTGCCGTCCCAGTCATTGGATCGAAAAAATCTTCTTCACCTCTCCAACCACTTTTTAATATAAGGCCTGCTGCCAAACATTCATTTATTGGGGCTAAATGCTGTTTCGTTCTGTACCCTCGTTTAAATAAAGGCGTTCCACTGCTATCTAGCGAAAGGGTAATAGAAGTATCATTAATATGAAGGTGAATACGAACATCTGGATCGAAGCGCTCTACATTTGGCCTGTTTAATTGTTGTGCCCTAAAACGATCTACAATCGCATCTTTAATTCTTAAAGAAGCAAATTGACTATGAGTAAAATGAGTAGAACTAACCGCAGAGTCAATTGAAAAGGTTTTTTCCGAGTTGAAAATGGTTTCCCAAGGTAATTTTAATGCCCTTTTGTATAATTCGTCATCGTTCTTCGCAGAGTAATGATAAATTGGTTTTAAAACTTTTAATGCAGTTCTCAGCCAAATATTTGCTTTGTAAAGCAATTCCAAATCACCAATAAATTCAACAGCTCTTCTTTTAACTTGAATATCTTTTGCTCCTAAATCAATAAGTTCTTGTTCTAATTCTGGCTCCATGTTTTGCATACATGTTGCCACCATCTTAAATTCACCATCTAATTTAATTTGAACCGGCTTGTCATCTTTAGGAGAAGTCACCTTATCTTCTCTACGTTGATAAATTTTCTCCGTCGGTTTTACAGCTGTCTTCTTAATCTTAAGCTTATCTAAAATGGAAGGAATTCCTTCCTCCTTTTTTGGTTCTTCTGACATATTGCAAACTTACAGATTCCAGCTTATGCTATTCCTGTCTCTTATACACATCTGACGCTGCCGACGATCTACTCTGTGTAGA
>CAJXRL010000184.1 GCA_913059105.1 uncultured Flavobacteriales bacterium | reverse complement strand
TACACAGAGTAGATCGTCGGCAGCGTCAGATGTGTATAAGAGACAGATTACAAAGATTGGGAGTGTGGATACAAGAACTACCATATTTATAATTCCATTTTTTAAGACAGTAGTAACAGGAGAGTAATAAAAAATAAGGAAAAAAATGAAAAAAATTAAAAACATATTTTTAGGAGCAATGGTAGTTACTACTTTAGCTTCTTGTTCAGTTACTCTTCCTCAAGCTGTAACAGATAACCCGATTGGAGCAAAAAAAGGGGTTTCTAAGACTGGGATGCTCTTCGGAGCTATACAATTGAATGGTGATTATGGTATAGCAGAAGCCGCTAAGAAAGGAAAGATTAAAGGGGCTGTTTCAACTGTAGATCTTAAGACTACTCGTTATTTTTGGCTTTTGTACTATACAAAAGAATTAATTGTAACTGGAGATGCAGAATAATAACATTTAATAGAAAAGAAATGAAAAATATAAAACATTTATTATTAGGAATTATTATTATTTCTATGACATCTTGTAGCGTTTTTGTAGGACCTGCAACGGCAAATCAAGCATTAGTAACAAAAAACCCAATTGGATCTAAAGTAGGGGTTATAAAGCAAAAAGTATGGTTAGGGATTTTTCCAATGCATGCTGATTTAAGTATTACCGCGGTAGCTAAAAAAGCTAAAATTACAAAGGTTGCTTCAGTTGATGTGGATATTTATCCTGGTCTTTTTAATTTATGGAAAACGTATCAAACAACAGTTACTGGAACTAACAGCGAAGTTGAAGAAGCTCCAAAAGGAAAGAAGAAGAAAAAAAGTAGAAGTAGAAGTAAAGGAAGAAGATAGTTTATCTTTCTGCCGCAAACTAAAAAGGGGAGCTCATTGAGCTCCCCTTTTATTTTGTCTACTATTTCTTGTTATCTTTTCATTATTCGCTTCACTGCAGCTAAAATACTGCTTTTTCCTAAGCCGTACTTTTCAAATAACTCTTCCGGTTTCCCGCTTTCACCAAAACTATCATCAACAGCTACAAACTCCATAGGTGTTGGGTTATTTCTTGATAATAGTTGAGCAACAGCATCTCCTAAACCTCCATTCATTTGGTGCTCTTCGGCAGTAACTACTCTTCCAGTTTTAGCAGCAGATTTTAGAATTGCTTCATTATCTAAAGGTTTAATGGTGTGAATATTTATTACTTCTACACTTAGACCTTCAGCTTCTAATTCTTCTGCAGCCTTTAAACTTTCCCAAACACAGTGCCCTGTAGCAATTATAGTTACGTCAGTTCCTTCTTGAAAGGTAACCGCTTTACCTATTTCAAATTTCTGGTTAGCTGGAGTAAATACCGGCCATTTTGGTCTTCCAAATCTTAAATAAACAGGTCCATCGTATTCCGCAATAGCAATTGTTGCAGCTTTTGTTTGCTCATAGTCACATGGATTTATAACGACCATTCCCGGTAACATTTTCATCAATCCAATGTCTTCCAAAATTTGATGCGTTGCCCCATCTTCACCCAAGGTAAGACCTGCATGAGAAGCTGCAATCTTTACGTTCTTTCCACTATATGCAATTGATTGGCGAATCTGATCGTAGACTCTACCTGTAGAGAAGTTAGCGAAAGTGCCTGTAAAAGGTATTTTTCCACCAATAGTTAAACCAGCCGCAACACCCATCATATTAGCTTCTGCAATACCTGCTTGAATAAATCGATCTGGAAAAGCATCCTTAAAAGCATTCATTTTTAATGAACCTGTTAAATCAGCGCAGAGAGCCACAACATTTTTATTTCTTTTTCCTGCTTCCAATAGACCATCTCCAAAACCAGATCTGGTATCTTTCATTTCAGTGTATTCGTATTTTGCCATGTTTATAGTTTTACTTGGGTGGTTTGTCCCGATTGTATTACAAATGATTCTTCTTTGGTGTAAACGCTCAGTCTGGAATTTAGGGGCCGGAAAATAACTTGGTAAGATCCCGGTTGGAGCACTATGGATTCCCTGGTGCTTGTGGCACTTAGGTTACATACCCAAACTAATTCCTCTCCTTCTTGCTGAAAAATACTACCATAACCATTTGAGCTCATTCCAATAGACACTAGCCCTGCCTGTGGAATCTCAACAGTAGTTGTTCTGCTTTGCGCAACATTTACTCCTTTTATATAGGTTCTGGGTAAAGTCAATATCTCTAAATTGTACTTTCCTGTAATATATTTTTGGACTTTGTCAAAATTTTGAACGACTAATACTTCCACTTCATTCTCTTTTCTAACAATGGCTTTTAAATCTTTGTATTCATTATAGCCATTCATTTTTAATTCCAAATTTCCTTGAGGAGCATCAATTGCTATGATAGTATGTTTACCTGCAATTAGTTTTATTCCTTTTTTGCCAACGGGAGGAATAGTGTGTACTACTAAATCATATGAACCAAGAGGGTCAATAGGCAGGGTATCTGGATTTCCTCTACTGTCAATTGTATGCACAAAGTTGTACCGAATTTGCTTCGAAAATGAATCGTAAAAAGTCATCGGTACATTTGTTTCCGTTGGCCGATTTAATTCGTCTAACAAATTAACTTGCGCAGTGGTATTGTTTAAGGCTTGAGAAATAACAATGCCTAACACATCTTTAAATGTTTCTTCCGAGGTAGCATCATAGTAGTTTCCAACGCATTTGAATGCATCAATAACTTCTGGTGTTAAACCCATACCAATTACAAAAGGTTTAAGAACTACACCACGTTTTTGCAGCGCCAAAGAAACAGCACAAGGATCGCCGTCACATTCTTCAATACCATCAGTAATCAAAATAATTATATTTCTTGCACTTTTGTCGACAGGAAAATCATAAGCAGCTTGCTCTAAAGAGTAGGCAATAAGAGTTGTTCCTTTTGGACGAATAGATCCGAGACGATCAATGATTTTATCGTGGTTATTGACAGAAAATGGAACTTCTAACTTGGTGTCTTTGCAATTTCTTCCATTTGAACTTACATTATTTTGATGACCATAAACCCTTAACGCAACTTCTACGTTTTTGGTAGTTTTTAAACTGTCAACAATCTCTCGAAGAAGTCTAGTAGCAATTTGTATTTTTTGTCCATTATCCCAGCGACCATACATGCTTTGAGAAGCATCGAAAACAAAAAGTATTCTCGTTTTTTGAGCTGAGGTTTTTGCTTTTGCAAAAGCAAAAGACAAGATAAATGTTAAAAGAAAGGCGATATTTTTTAATACGCTCATACTTTGTTTTTTAAGATTTGGTAGTGTATAAAACAACAACCATACCTTTTAATAATCTCCCGCAGTTTCAGTTAATTGACTTAATGCATCGGCCAACTGCTCGTCATTAGGAGCAACACCATGCCATTTGTGAGACCCCATCATAAAATCGACACCAGCACCCATTTCTGTTTTCATTAAAATGCAAATTGGCTTGCCATTACCTGTTTTAATCTTGGCTGCTTTTAAACCATTTATGGTAGCTTCCATGTTGTTGCCATCCATTTCCATTACATCCCAGCCAAAAGCCTCAAACTTCGCTCTTAAATCTCCTAAGGACAACACATCATCTGTGTCTCCATCAATTTGACGTTTATTGTAATCTACTGTGCAAATCAAGTTATCCACTTTATTGTGAGCCGCAAACATTGCCGCTTCCCAAATCTGACCTTCTTGAAGCTCACCATCACCATGCAAACAATAAACAGTTTTGTTGTCGCCGTTCATTTTCTTTGCCATAGCAGCTCCAACAGCAGCAGACATTCCCTGACCTAAAGATCCGGAAGCAATTCTTATTCCTGGCAGGCCTTCATGTGTAGTTGGATGTCCTTGTAGTCGAGAGTCAATCTTTCTGAATGTTTTTAACTCCGAAATGGGGAAATAACCGCTTCTTGCTAAAACACTATACCAAACCGGAGAAATATGTCCGTTTGAAAGGAAACATAAGTCTTCATTTTTACCGTCCATTTTGAAATCGGTAGAATGTTCTAAAATTTCGAAATACAAAGCAGTAAAGTAGTCTGCACAACCTAAAGAACCTCCAGGGTGACCAGAGTTTACAGCATGAACCATTCTTACAATGTCGCGTCGAACTTGCGATGCAGTGTTTTCTAATTCTTGAATTGAAGCCATGAAATGTTTGTTTTACGTAAGATTCAAAAATAGCTCAATTTACAAGAAATGATTAGGATTGTTAATAAAAATTGATAACACTTAATCTGTTGGGAATCAATGTTAAGTGTAATTTTTTTTCACAACTAAATCAATGATACATTCATTGATTTTATTCTCAATTCATATTTGAAATTTCATCTTTATTAAAGAGATAGTATTTATATCTTTGTCGACCCAAAAAAAACGAATGTTATGGCTTTAAAGTGTGGTATAGTAGGACTTCCAAATGTTGGAAAATCAACCTTATTTAATTGTTTGTCAAATGCAAAAGCTCAATCGGCAAATTTCCCTTTTTGCACAATTGAGCCAAATATTGGCGTCATCACCGTTCCAGATGTTCGTTTAAATAAATTAGCAGACATTGTAAACCCTGAGAATGTTCAACCAACAACGATTGACATTGTTGATATAGCAGGCTTAGTAAAAGGTGCTAGCAAGGGTGAAGGGCTGGGCAATAAATTCTTGGGAAATATTAGAGAAACGGATGCAATTATTCATGTTTTAAGATGTTTTGACGATGGAAATATTGTTCATGTAGATGGTTCTATTGATCCAGTTAGAGATAAGGAAACGATAGATTACGAGTTAATATTGAAGGATTTAGAAGCGGTTGAGAAAAAGCTAGAAAAGATTAGAAGAGCAGCCAAAACAGGGGATAAAGCTGCAATTAAAACCCAAGGAATATTAGACCAATACAGGAAACATTTTGAAGATGGAAAATCTGCGAGATCAATTGAATTAAGCGATGACGACAAAAAAGAAGTAGCAGATTTGATGTTGTTAACAGCAAAACCTGTTTTGTATTTATGTAATGTTGATGAAGGTTCTATTGCAAATGGGAATAAGCATGTGGAAGCTGTTAGAGAAGCAGTGAAAGATGAAGATGCAGAGGTATTAATGGTGGCAGCAGGTTTGGAAGCAGACATAGCCGAATTGGAAGAGGCTGATGAACGAAAAGAATTTTTAGAAGATGCAGGTTTAAGTGAGCCAGGTGTCAATAAGTTGATTAAAGCGGCGTATTCATTATTGAACTTGGAAACCTATTTTACTGCAGGTAAAAAAGAAGTAAGAGCTTGGACTATTAAGAAAGGTTTTACTGCTCCTCAAGCTGCTGGTGTCATTCATGGAGACTTTGAGCGCGGTTTCATTAAAGCAGAGGTAATTAAGTTTAATGACTGGGTAGAACTTGGTTCTGAGCAAGCTGCCAAAGAAGCGGGCAAAATGAATATGGAAGGAAAAGAGTACATTGTGCAAGACGGAGATGTAATGCACTTTAAATTTAATGTATAGTTCTATTCCTGTCTCTTATACACATCTCCGAGCCCACGAGACAGGCAGAAATCTC
>CAJXRL010000183.1 GCA_913059105.1 uncultured Flavobacteriales bacterium | reverse complement strand
ACACAGAGTAGATCGTCGGCAGCGTCAGATGTGTATAAGAGACAGCATTAAATGACCTCAGAATAGGAGTTTATCTGCCTAACATTGGATGGGTAAGTAATTTTCACATCTTTCTGTAAACGGTTTACTAAGAAATAGTTCTCGTCAGAGGGACATTCGCCTAGTTGTTCCACCAGTTCTTGCAACCCGCCTTTTGGGCGAACAACGGCATAGGTTAAAACCCAATTTGGTTTGATAACTTTTGCTGCCTCCTTTATTTGGGCTATTGGAGCGGATTGCCCAAAATAGTATACCCGCACTCCCTTTTTCTTGTATAAATATGCAAAAAATAAGAGACCTAGCTCATGATATTCCCCTTCAGGTAAAAAAAGAATTACTTTTTTAGCGCTTTCAGAATTATTTGGTAATGATTCAATAGCAGCAGATAACTTTTGACGGATGATGTGTATGATAAAGTGCTCTTGGGCAGGGTCTACTTCGTCGGTCAGCCAAAGAATTCCAATTTTTTCCAAAAAGGGGTACAATATGTCCGTAAATGTTTGCTCCACACCCTTTTCTGCATAATAAGATTTTAACAGGTTGTCGATTGTAATTTCATCAAATTGCAACATCGGAAAAATAAGATCGTCAATTCGCTTTTGCTTTACTAATTCAATATCAGTAATTTCCGAAACGGCCTTTTTAAGCTGAACGTCGTCTAGTAAAACAATTTTCGAAATCTTTGTCCCGCTATTTGACAGCATTGTAACGTTCAATAGCTTTTTCAAATCTGTATCTGAATAGCTGCGAATATTAGTATCGGTCCGGTCGGGTTCGAAAAGATTATAACGCTTTTCCCAGATTCTTAAAGTATGCGCTTTAATCCCAGACAATCTCTCTAATTCTTTGATGGTATACTTTCCCATAACTATGAAAACAAGTTTCTTATTAAGCTACCTCTAGTCGGAAGCTTGATGTTTGCGTTAAATCCAAATAAAAAACACATCACACGTAAAATGGTTCATTCATGAATAATCCTACTTTTAAAACGATTAAGCAATGATAGCCTTTAAATTTACAGTGTGAAAATTTCCGAAGACTTATCAAACAAAGTAAAAGCAGCCCCCAAGAAGCCAGGAATTTATCAATACTACGATAAGGATGGGAAGCTACTGTACATAGGGAAGGCCAAGAATCTTAAAAACCGAGTAGGCTCTTACTTTGTATCTGACAACACTAAAAGTGGCAGAATCCGTTTATTAGTCAGTAAAATAAGAGACATAAAATATATTCTTACTGAGTCAGAGACGGACGCTCTACTGTTGGAAAACAGTTTGATAAAGACACATCAACCGAGGTACAATGTGATGTTGAAGGATGATAAAACCTACCCTTGGATTTGCATCAAGAATGAACCCTTCCCAAGAATTTTTAAAACTAGAATGCTAATTAAAGATGGTTCTGAGTATTATGGCCCGTATGCATCGACAAGCATCATGAATACCATTTTAGACTTAATTCGAAAAAATTACAAACTTAGAACTTGCGCCTACCATCTTAGTAAAGAGAATGTTGACGGATTAAAGTTTAAACTTTGTTTGGAATACCACATTGGAAATTGCAAAGCTCCTTGCGAAAATTTACAGTCAAAAGAAGATTATGATCAGAACATAGCGGAAATACGGAACATTATAAAGGGCAATGTAAATGTGGTTAAAACCGAGTTAAAAGAAGCCATCAAAAGAGCAGCCGAGCAGCTCGATTTTGAAGAAGCTCAAGTTTTGAAAACGAAGCTAGATGCTTTTCAAAAGTATCAATCAAGGTCCACGGTGGTTTCTCCCACTATTCACAATGTGGATGTATTTTCACTTGTCGCAGACAACGACTTGGTTTATGTTAATTACATGAAAGTAAGTAATGGGGCAATAATTCAAGGACATACACTGGAATTGAAAAAGCGATTAGACGAGAGTGAAAGCGAATTACTAGAAATAGCTATAACAGAAATGAGATCTCGTTTCAACAGCACTTCAACAGAAATGGTTGTGCCTTTTATTCCAGAGTTCGAAATGGAAGGTCTAAGTTTTCATCAGCCTCAGCGGGGAGATAAACGGAAATTGTTGGATTTGTCCGAGCGCAATGCAAAGTATTTTATGCTGGAACGCAGAAAGCAACATGAAAAAGTAGACCCGGAACGGCATACAAAAAGAATATTGGAAGGCATTAAGAAAGACATGCGTTTAAGTGAATTGCCGGTTCATATTGAATGTTTTGATAACTCAAATATTCAAGGAAGTGACCCTGTTGCTGCTTGCGTAGTTTTTAAAAATACTAGACCTAGTAAAAAAGAATACCGCCATTTTAACATTAAAACAGTGGTTGGCCCGGATGATTTCGCTAGCATGGAAGAGGTGGTATACAGAAGGTATAAACGATTACTTGCAGAAGGCGAACCATTGCCTCAATTAATTGTAATTGACGGTGGTAAAGGGCAGTTAGGCTCCTCACTAATAGCCTTAGAACGTTTGGGCTTGCGGGGTAAAATTGCCATTGTAGGAATTGCCAAACGATTGGAAGAGATTTTTTATCCAGGAGATAAGTATCC
Organism: uncultured Flavobacteriales bacterium; assembly: GCA_913059105.1. Lineage (GTDB taxonomy): Bacteria > Bacteroidota > Bacteroidia > Flavobacteriales_E > Vicingaceae > NORP294. Next base: position 2,969 of record CAJXRL010000183.1, on the reverse strand, counting down.
GTTGTTTTTAGATAAAACTTCTGAGACATTAAAAGTGATGCAGCATCTGCGAAACGAAGCACACCGCTTCGGCATTACTTTTCACAGAAATCAACGATCTAAAAACAGCATACAAACCGAACTTTCAAACATAGAAGGGGTTGGCGAAAAATCAATACAAAATTTACTAAGGAAATTTAAATCAGTGAAGCGCGTTAAAGAGGCCACTTTAAAAGAATTGGAAGAGATTGTTCCATTAAATAGGGCGCAAGCTGTGTGGAAGTACTTTAATAAAAGTTAGAAGTTAGATCACTTCGCGCTGTTAGATAAAATTGTAAAAACGAAAGGAGAACGTATTTAAGTTGGCACAATGAAGCAAAAATCAGATTAATTGTTTTATTTTTGATGATCTATCAATTATTAACTCATCAAAAATGGACAACTCAAAGAACATATCCTTCCAACTCGAAAAAACACTCCATTTAATTAAGAACGAAACCTTAGCGGTTTTTCGAGAAAACAACTTCCCTGTTTCGAAGGAGCAATGGTTGATATTAGAACGAATTGCTGAAGAAGAAGGATCTAATCAAAAAGATATAGCCGGAGATACTTTCAAAGACCCTGCAGCATTAACAAGAATGCTTGATTTATTGGCAGTTAAGGGATTTGTGCAACGAAAAGCATCAAAGAGCGACCGTCGAACCTTTGACATTTACTTAACAGTAGAAGGGAAAAGATTGGTCAATAGGATCACTCCAACTCTTGATATTTTTCACTCTCATATTGACAAAAACTTAACTAAAGAAGACGGAAAATCTTTGCTTCACCTACTCAACAAGCTTCAAAGCAAATTGAAAACTTAAACTAATTGCCGCAACCAATGTTTTGTTTATAGCATATACAAACCCACGACAGCTCAACCTCCTTAACATCTATATACTAGGAGATTATGTCTTATTTATAACTTTTCCCAGGTTTCTATATCTACTTAAAGTTTCTTCCCTGTTACAAGGATGTTGATGATTCTGGCGGAGCTTTTTGATTTTGATGTCCATTTACGATACTTCTCAGACAAATTGTTGAATGCCCCTCCAAACGACGTAAATTTGAGCATTGAAATATTGTGACTCCTTATATTAATGGATTCTGTAATTCCACTTGATCTTAACATTAATGAACTGTCTACCAAATACAATAACCATGCAAAGAGGCATGATTATTTGCAAAATTGTAATTAGAAAGAATTAAATGGCAAAGACAAATACATTTCTATTGATAATGGAACTGATGTTCAGAATACAGAAATAATGAAAGAGTCAGGTACGTCATTTGGTGTTACATTAATTCCCCTTCTTTGCAAACAATTGAATGCTACAATTGAATTTAGAGAAGCAAAAGATAGCGAACATGGCTTTTTGTTAAGTATTGAAAGTAATTTTAGTTAGATATGATAAAAACAGTTACAACATTTTGCATTGTGATGGTTTTTGTGGCTTGCGGCAACTCAACCCATGAAAAAGGCAAGGCTAATCACCATATGCATAAGAGCTCTTTTGAAGAGTTAACTCAAAAATTTGAAGATCCTGAAAGAGAGATCTGGCAAAAACCTGATTTGGTTCTTGCAAAGCTAAGAGATGTTACTGGTAAAACGGTTGCTGACATAGGAGCAGGAACAGGTTATTTTAGTAGAAGGTTGGCCCAAAAGGGAGCTTCAGTCATTGCTCTTGATGTAGATGAGCAATTCTTAGACTATATTGACAGCCATTCGCACGATAGCCTAAATATCTTTACTAGAAAAGTTCTTTTTGATAGCCCACAGCTTGATAGCGCAGAAGTTGATGCCGTAATTGTTGTAAATACTTATCATCATATTGAGAACAGGCATAACTATTTTAGAGATGTCTGGAGAGGAATGAAAGCAGGTGGGCAACTCATGATTGTTGACTTTAAGAAAAAAGATACACCTCACGGACCTCCAACCGAAATGAGAATAGAAGGGTTTGAAGTATTGAGAGAATTACAGAATGCCGGCTTTGTAAAAGTTATAATTGATGTAAAAACACTTGACTATCAATATATTATTCTAGCTAAAAAATACGAAAAAGCGATATAAAAAAACCCAAGTTTGAAAAACAAACTTGGGCTAATTAACACAGAGTACTATGAATTACTAATTGGCTACTACTACCTTTATGAAAACTACTCTGTGATTTTTTAAAATCCTTTACTACATACCAAAATTAACAAAAAAACAATACTTATCACGATTAATTGAAATAATGCTAAAACTGAGCTTCTTGCCTTCATGAATGTACTTTTGTTATAGTACGTTCTCTTGCTCGTAAAGGTTTCAAATTTGCATTATTAGTTCTGAAATAATCGTTCGGTGTTAAATCCTCTTGTTACTAAACAAGTCACTTCTGTTCTTGGAATTAACCCTATTCTTTTGCTATATAAATAAAACTTCTAATTATTGCTAAGTTTATCTTACCCAAAAGTGTATTTGATATAACTTTACCAATGTGAACATCGAAATAGAACAAAACGAAACAAAAGGAGCAGCTCATTTTACCGAGAACAATAAACGTCTGGCAGAAATGACTTACTCTATTGCAAGCAAGGAATTAATTATTATTGATCATACAGAAGTAGATGATAGTTTAAAAGGTCAAGGAGTTGGGAAGAAGTTACTCTTCGCTATTATCGAGAAAGCAAGAAAAGAGAAATTTAAAGTTTTGCCCCTTTGCCCTTTTGCTAGGTCTGTATTCGATAAGGAGGAAAACATTAAAGACGTCTTGAGATAATTCCATTATGCCAAAATACTTCCTCGCCGTTCTTCCCCCCCTAACTATTTTAGAAGAAATTATTGGGTTTCAAAAAGAAATTGAAGAAACCTTTGGTTCAATTCATGCTCAAAAAACACCGCCACACATCACTGTTATTCCCTGTCTCTTATACACATCTCCGAGCCCACGAGACAGGCAGAAATC
>CAJXRL010000182.1 GCA_913059105.1 uncultured Flavobacteriales bacterium | reverse complement strand
TACACAGAGTAGATCGTCGGCAGCGTCAGATGTGTATAAGAGACAGGAAAAGGATTCAACTTTCATTTGATCAGGGCTAATTTTTGGCTGAGTGGAATGAATTAACCTTTCAAGCTCTATTTGTAGTTTTTTACTTTCATTTCTTGTAAAACAAATACCCGCTTTGCAATCTTCAATGATTTCTCTAGCATCACTTTCTTCCGGAACTATTGCGATGATTGGTTTTTTAGAGGCCAAGTATTCAAAAAGCTTGCCTGTTAAAATTCCCTTAGCATTAGAAACTTTTGGTATTACTAGGAGCAAAGCATCTGCCATTTGTTGATAATTCACTATTTCATCATGGGGTACTGTTGGAATAATTTCTAGTTCTATTCCAAGTGACTTAATACTATCAATTAGGTCGGATGATATTGAACCAACAAATTGCAATTTTATATTTTTCGAAGTTTTTATGTTTTTTAATGCATTAAAGAATACATCAGGCTCATATTGATTGGAAATTGTGCCGGTGTAGCTAATGACAAAGTGATTATCTTTTTTAATTTTAGGTAGTTGTTTGTTGAAATCGTCAGGGTCATAACCATTAGGCATGATAATTATTTTGTCACTTGCTTCTAGATCCGATTTACTTTGGAAAATTTCCGATAAGCCTTTACTAACTGTTAATATTTTGTCTGAATGTTCAATAACGCTTTTTTCAAACTTTTTATCAATGCTCTTTGATAATTTGGAATGGCCAAGTAGATGATAATAGTATATGTCTGTCCATGGATCACGTAAATCGGCTATCCAATTTATGTTTGAGCTCTTTTTTAATTTTAATCCTATTAATTGAGTAGAATGTGGAGGGCTAGTTGTTATTACTGTATTGATGTTGTGTTTGTTAATTATTTGTAGTGCTTTTTTGTAAGCATACTTATTCCAACCTTTTCTTGGATCCGGAATAAACAAATTACTACGTAAAGAATTAACTGTTTTTTGAATTATACTGTTGTTGTTAACGTTAGAGAAGCCCGCAGAAGGCACATTCTTTTTACCTACAATTTTTGAATAATAATTTATTATTTCAAAACTATCGGTTGTATGGATAATTAGATTTTGATGAACATCTTTGAGCAGGGATTTGTCAATTGTTGTATAACTGGCTTTTTTTGGGTTTACCGTTAATATATGTACTTCAACTCCTTGCAAAGCCAAGTACTTTGACAACTTAAGCCACCTTTGCACGCCTGCACCGCCACTAGGTGGCCAATAATAGGTAATTAGCAGTAATTTTTTCACCGTTATTCTAAACTAAAGTTCTCTTAATAAGTTAGCTATTCTTTTATAATCAACATTTTTTACCGTAGGCAGGTTAATGCCAATTTTAGATATTTCTAATGCGTTTTTGCTGGAGAATGAATATTTTGAATAAATAGGCATTTCGGACAAGCAATAAAAGAAAGGTCGGACATCAATATTATGCGCAACTAGCACGTCCATTACCTCTTTTCTCTTCTCAGTTGTGCAGCTCATTAGCCAAACTACTTTTCTGTTCTGTTTGTATGTTTTCTGCCAGTTAAACAACTTAAGATCGTCTAAGTGCTTAATGTAGTTTCGTTCAATTTGATTATTTCTATCTAGAATCCAATCAATTTTTTCTAATTGGGCACATCCAATTGCTGCTTGAAGATTTGTCATTCTATAATTGAACCCAATTACATCATGCCAATATCTTCTTTCTTTAGACATTCCATGATCTCGTAGTTGCCTCATTTTTTTGTCTAATTCTTCCGAATTTGTTACGCACATGCCACCTTCTCCCGTGGTGATTATCTTATTTGCAAAGAATGAAAAGGTTGAAATATCACCAAAACTTCCAACTCTTTGGCCATTAAATTCAGCACCGTGAGCTTCCGCGCAATCCTCGACAACTTTTAAATTGTGTGTTTTGGCAATGGACATGATTTTATCCATTTCGCATGCTTGTCCATAAACATGTACCGGAATAATTGCTTTTGTTTTTGGTGTAATTGCTTTTTCTATTTCATCAGGACAAATCGTCCAAGAATCTTTATTTACATCAACAATCACCGGTGTGGCGTTTGCATAAAGCACAGCATTAATGGTTGCTGCAAAAGTTAAATCCGGAACAATAACCTCGTCACCAGGGCCGATTCCTAATGCAACTAAAGCCAAATGAATGGCAACAGTTCCATTCGATGTAGCAACGCCATAATCTACCTTACAAAAGCTAGAAAATTCTTCTTCGAATCGGTCAATATATTTCCCTCTACTTGATATCCAAGTGGAGGAAAATGCATCCAATAAGTACTCTAATTCTCTATTCTCAAGTGTAGGTTCTGCAACTGGAGTAAATTTTGTTTTGTGTTTGTATTCGAAAAAGTCTACAAGCTCTCCACTATCATTCACTATAGGAACGATATTAATTTTAATATTCGTTTTGTTCAATAATTGATCAAAATTCTCGCCCTCAATTGCTGAAACAAAATCTCCCAAATCAGAAGGTTGCAGTATATCTTCTAAACCTTTCCCATTCAAAAGTAATCGTCTAAAATCTCCATCCGTAACAATTCCAACTAGCTTTTTTTCATTGTCTTCAATAAAAGAAGTACCATACGGAACTTCATTAATTGATTCTAAAAGAACTCTTAGATTCGATCCGATTTTGCACTTTGATTTAATCATTGCGGTTATTTAATTTTTCTAGAATTTGGTGAGTGTTTTTTATTTCATCCATGCCTGAATATACTTCTATAGTTACAACTTTATCAGATTTCCAATTCCTAGCTAAAACTTCAAACATCTCAGAATCTTCTTTCAATCCTTTGTTGGTATCACTTTTTCCGTCATTGTCACTTACATGAAAATAATCGGTTTGCGAATACAGTTTCTTAAATTCTTGCTCAAAGTTAAGTGAAAGACTATTACAACTTACTTTTAAATGCGCTGCATCTAATAAAATAGAAAGTTCTTTTGGTTTTTTAAATTGATTTAAGTTTTCACTAGATGTAAAAAAGAATGGATCCTTTTTGTCGAACGATTTGAAGTTGGAACTTGATAGTACATTGTTTTCAATATACAATTGAATTCTATCATCATTGTATTCGACTATCGATCTTAAGTTTAATTCAAATTGTCTGATGGCACTTTCTTGATCAAATAATTCCACTTTTTCAATCTTTATACCTATTTGCTTTAATGGAATGTTTAATAAAAACCCTGCATGAAAAGCATATTTATTTGCGCCAAGGGCAATTGACCAATCAATAGCTTTTTTTACATGCTCCAAACTAGAGGTTGCGATTGCAGGGTCTATGGAAGCTAAGTTTAGTACAAATGGAATTTGAGGCGTAGGAAAGTAGTTGTGCAAGAGAAAATTAATAGTATGCTCTTCTTGTAGTTGGATAAGTTTGGCCAAAGCATTTTCATCGTAATTCGTTCCGCCTGAAAGCTCTATATTAGTAAAACCCTCGTTCACTAAGATCTTAACAGCATTTTCAATAGTACTTGCTTTAATACATGAACTTGATATGTATATCATTGTATTAACTTTTTTGCTGGAGCTCCAACATATGTTCCGGGGCTAGTTATATCTTTTGTTACTACGGCACCTGCTCCAATTATAACATGGTCGCAAATAGAAACATTTGGAAGTATTACAGCTCCTGCTCCAATAAAGCATTTATTGCCAATGTTCACTCGGCCACATATAGAAACGTTAATAGTAATAATGTTATAATCTCCAATTGAAGCCTCATGCTCTATCATGGTGCCGGAGTAGATTACATTGTGACTACCAATTTCTGAAGAAGGAGTAAGATAGCAATTAGAAGAAATTTGATTCGCTTTTCCAAGTGCAATCGTTTCTATGTTCGCTTTAGGGTGGATCAGATTTTTCTCAAAGATTTGACTTGAATAAAGACTTGAATACTTTAATTTATCTTCAATATCGCCTTTACTAATGATTATTTTTAAATCACTTGGCAATTGATTAAAGGGTAAAACAGGCTTTCCTAAAATTTGCTCTCCCTTTTTTAGTATTACTTCATCATAAATAGCCTTAACTTCAATAGATGATAATTCCAGTATATTCAGTAAAGTCCTTGTATGACCACCTGCACCTATAATTCCAATTGCGTTCATAACCTAATGATTTCGTTTATTTTAAACGGCAGCGTCGCTTTTTGCCCAAACACTGATTTATAATCAATTGGAGAAATTCCTTCGCCGCCTGTCCGCTTTGCTATCACATTTTCTTCTGAAAAAAGGTCTCCTTCGTTTATTTCCTTTTTTGCAACCAAGTTCTTTTGTAACGATTTTCTTGTTTTTAGCTCTGAAGAAGTTGGTGATTTTTCAAAGTTTCCTAAATATTTTTCTATTCTTCTTACTTCAATTACCAGTTGTTTTAGTTCCTCTGGGTCTAGGGAAGCTAAATGGTCAGGCCCATCATCTGCTTTGTTAATCGTGAAATGTTTTTCAATCATACATACACCCATGGGTAGAGCATAAGGTGCAGCTCCAATTCCAACGGAATGGTCAGAATAGCCAGTTAGAATGTTAAAGTGATTTTGAAATGTTTTTATTACGTTTAGATTTGCTTCATCATCTTGAATGGGGTAATTCGCTGTGCATTGCATCAAAACTATATCTCTATTGAAAGCATACATTTCTTCTAAAGCAGCTTCAATTTCATTTAGGTAGGACATGCCTGTAGACAGGAATATTGGTTTTTTAGTTTGCGCAATTTTCTTAAGAAATGGCAAGTTTGTAGTGTCTGTTGAAGCCACTTTATAAGCGACAACTCCTATTTCTTCTAATTCTCTTAAACTAGTTTCATCAAAAGGAGTAATTAGAAATATGATATTTTTCGATTCGCAATACTCCTTCAATTCGATATACTGATCTTTCTTTAGCTCTAGCTTTTTGAGCATGTCGGTTTGAGATTCAGTTTTATCAGTAGTTTTTGTTTGATAAGGAGCTTTCTTAACATTTTGAATGATTAATTCATTGGTTCTGAAAGCTTGAAACTTAACGGCATCAACACCTGCATCAACAGCAATATCTACCAATTTTTTTGCTAAATCCATGTTTCCTCCATGGTTCACCCCTGCTTCAGCAATAATAAAGGTTTTACCATTCTGGCGTAAAACGCTACTCCCAATTTTGATTGTCTTACTGAACTCCATATATTAAATTGTAGCGGGTATAAAATCTTTGTCTTCAATTAATTTTTTCATTTGAATTTCTCCAAACTCCCAATCTAAAGGCTCATCCATTTCAAGAGCTGTATGTTCAGGCATAATGTGAAAACCAAATTTTCCTGAGATTCTGCTTTTATTGTCTAGTATATTTTTCACTGAATTTATATAAAAGGCTCCATTTTCAAGATAGTAATTGTCAAAATCTTGTCTCCTTTGTCTTTTATCTAGTTCAAATGTTAATGGCTTTTTTTCTTCAGACCAAACCAGCCTTTTAAACGGCACAACTGCCAATACAGAATCAATTTCTTCTGATTCATACAGTTTTATCCCCTGTCTCTTATACACATCTGACGCTGCCGACGATCT
>CAJXRL010000181.1 GCA_913059105.1 uncultured Flavobacteriales bacterium | reverse complement strand
ATCTACACAGAGTAGATCGTCGGCAGCGTCAGATGTGTATAAGAGACAGGTTTAAGAGAAGTTTCCCATTTATTTGATCTCTATCACTGTCTTCATTTTGTTGAATTTTCAAGCTGAATTTCTCATTCATTGCAGGTAAATGAAAAGGTTGAAAAGCGTTAAATTCTTTGATCCAAGCATTCTGCTGAAGCTGAGAAAAAACAGGTAAAATGTACAACTTACCACTATCTTGCGCTTCGATTAATTGATAACTAGTCTTTTGTAAGTCACCAATAATATAATGGTCTAAGTTAAACTCATTGTCATTCTCCGCTGAATTTAATCGATTGTTAACAGCATCAAAGCTTCTAAATTGAGCACTAAAATCAACTTCTTGTAACTTGTTTATAAATGCTTCCTTATTTAACCAACGTTGCTCGTTTGCATCAAATTTGTTAGTGTGCAATTGAAATTTATCAGCGTCATTGTATGCTTGAGCAATTGCAATCGCTTTGTTTTTCGCCTCATCTAATATGCTACCAACTTCAGCACTAGCTTGCATAGAAAACGAATTGTCGATATAAACTACTATACCTTTTTTTCCACTAACTACAATTGATGCATCATCTTTAATATAAGGTTGGGCGAAAGCAAAAACAAGTGCTGCTATAGCTAAGCATCTACTTGCTAATACAATGAGGTGCTTCAATCTAGAAGTAGACTGTGTCTGTTTTTTTATGCTTTTTAGAAAACGAACTTGAGAGAATTGAACCGTTTTATACCTCCTAAAATTAAATAGGTGAATGAGAATCGGAATTGCTAGGAAGCTAAGTGCATAAAGAAACTCTGGAGCAATAAAATTCATTAAAGCACAATATTACGAAAGTTGTCTATTTCCTTTGGCTTTATGTGTCATGTTTGTACAAATTATTTCAACTTATCTGAAATTATTTTGTTCCTTTGGCATAACTATTGATTAGACAGTTTAAATCTAAAAAATCAACAAGATGAAATTCAAAACAATATTATTGGCAACAACATTGGTTAGTGGAACAATGCTTTTCGATGCTTGTAAAGGAACACAACAGGTAACAAGAGTAGATGAGAATGTGGTAATTGATTTAAGCGGTCGATGGAATGAAACAGATTCTAGATTAGTGGCGGAAGAAATGGTAAGCGATATGTTACTAAGACCTTGGTTAGCTGAATATGAAACTGCAACAGGGAAACGACCGATAATTGTTGTGGGTATAATTAAAAACAAAAGCCATGAGCATATTGCAGTTGAGACATTTATAAAAGACATTGAGAAGTCAGTTTTAAATAGCGGAAAGATTCGTTTAGTAACTGCAGGAGAAGCGAGAGAAGAGCTGAGAAAAGAAAGAGCAGATCAAAATGAATTTGCATCGTCAACTACAACTGCAGCATGGGGAAAAGAATTGGGTGCTGATTTTATATTGCAAGGAGTTTTAAATTCAATTGTGGACTCAAATGGAAAACAAAAAATTGTGTTTTATCAAACTGACTTGGAGTTGACAAATATGGAAACCAATGAAAAAGTTTGGATAGGAGATAAGAAAATTAAGAAGGTAATCGAGTAATTATTCAAAATGAAAGCCTCAAAAAATATCGTCATCAGCTTAATGTTGACGATATTTCTTTTCTCGTCCTGTGCCTCTTATTACCAAAAGAGTTATCAGTTTCAAGAGCAATTTTCAAACGGAAACATAAAAGAGGCACAAGCATTTCTGATAAGTCAGAAAAAAGCTGCAGAGAAGAAAGATCGTTTACTTTATTTTTTAGATCGTGGAGTAGTGGAGCAAATGCTTGGCAACTATGAGGCAAGTAATGTTTACTTCGAAATGGCTTATTTGTACAATCAAGATTATCGCAAAAATTTCAAATACGACATTCTCGGAACTATAACTAATCCAATGCTTAAGCCATACAAGGCAGAAGATCATGAGGTGGTTCTAGTTCATTTTTATAAGGCAATCAATTTCATTCAACTGAGGGATTTTGATGCTGCTTTGGTAGAGGTGCGTAGAGTTAATATTTCCCTTAATGACTTGAATGATAAATACAAAGATAAAAAGAACCGGTACAAAGAAGATGCTTTTGCTCATTTATTAATGGGGATAATTTATGAAGCAAAAAATGATGCAAACAATGCTTTCATTGCATACAGAAATGCATTAAATGTATACAAAGGAGTGTACAGTAAAGAGTTTAAAGTTCTTATTCCAGATCAACTTAAGAAAGATGTATTGCGTACTGCTGCAAAAAACGGATTCCGAACAGAATTAAAGGAATACGAAAGTGAGTTTGGAATGACGTATGAAAAGGAAAGTCAATCCGATGGGGAGTTGGTCTTTTTCTGGTTAAATGGCTTAAGCCCAGTAAAAGGTGAATTTAGTATGAATTTGGCTCGAAGTGAAGGGACGGGCGGGGGCTTAGTTTTTGCGAATGAGAGTGGTGCCTATAATTTCCCCATTAATATTAGCGGTCAAGTTAACAGTTCTAATGAAGAAGGATTGGCTGATGTACGTTTTGTAAGAATGGCGATTCCAAAATATAGGGTAAGAAAACCATTGGTTTCTAATGCGCATTTACTAGTTGATGGAAAGAAAATGAACTTTGAGCTTGCTGAGGATATTGAACAAATTGCTTTAGCAGGTTTGGAAGATCGGATGTTGAGGGAAATAGGCAAATCAGTTGCTCGATTGGTGTTAAAGCAAGCAGCAGAAATTGTGGCAACTAATCAAAATAAGGATGCTGGATTTGTGCTTTCCGCTTTAAACGCAATCACTGAAAAAGCGGATACAAGAAATTGGCAAAGCTTACCGCATAGTATTTATTATCAAAGAGTATCTTTAACGTCCGGAAGTCATGACGTTAATTTAGTTACAACTGGGAGTAACATAAGTAAACAGAGCGTCGATTTTAAAGTGGAAATTGGCAAGGGAGAAAGTATTTTTCGAACTTTTCATTCTTTAGAAAGTTCGCTTCCACTTGAACAGTAAATAGCACGACTTATAATTAAAAATATGTTTTCAAAATTGGATAAAACATCTTTTCCTCCTTCTAAGAATCCATTAATGGTTTACGATGGGAATTGTGGTTTCTGCAAGTATTGGATAATCCGGTGGAAAAAAATAAGTGGGTTAGGAGTGGACTACAAATCATACCAAGAGGTGGCTTCGAATTTTAAAGATATACCTGAACAACACTTTAAAGAAGCCGTTCGCTTTATTGGCATTGATGGTGTTATTTATAATGGGCCAGATGCAGCATATATTACCTATTTTAATAAAAATAAAGTTAAATTTCTGCATCAATGGTATGTAGATAAAAAATGGTTTCGGGTTTTAAGTGATTCCGCTTATCAATTTATAGCTGATAATCGAAATACAATGTCCAAAATTACCATTCGAATGTTTGGGGAAAATCCAGCGAACCCAAAGCCGTATTGGAAATATTACTTAGTTGGATTGATAGTAATAGTTATTAGTCTAATAGCTTTATTGTAAGCCAGTATTTTAATCCAATTACGGATTTTTGAATGGAATTTAATCGAGATAAATCCTTTTGATATATTTTTGGGAATACGGTATTTATAATGATAAAGAGAAAACGAAATACTTTATTCATTACAAGTTAATTACTAAGCCCATCCCTAAGTTAAGTACAGAAATTTGCCTGGTAACAGTTCTTTCAATTTCCGGTTGGGCGCTTCCATTTTGCGACACTTCAGTTACTTTTTCTGTAAATTTTTGAGTTGAAAGCATGCCCTCAGCGTTAACTCTCAGTGCAAGCTTGTTCTTTATTCTAATTCTAAAATGCGTTCCATAGTTTATGCCAAATGATGTGCTATAAACTGCAGCTGAATTAAATTCATATTGATCATCCTTTGATTCTATGTTAACAAAAGGTCTTTCCGAATTCATAATTCCACCAAGCACTTTTAAGTCAACTATAAATTTCTGATTTCCAAATGAAAAATAAGGACCTAGCATGATGTAACCGTTTGTCCAACTTTTAGAACTAACATCAAAGTTACCATTGGTAAATTGTGCATCTGTTTTTAATTGCTCAATTATACCATCATCGTCAACCGAATTGTTGAATGCTCCAATGTTCACTCCTACACCAAAAAATTTAGAAAAGTAAGCACCCCCTTCAAAACTATAATATATGCCGGGATTTGCACCTGCACTGCTTAAACTATCTATTGTACCATATTCAGACAAAGGAATATTTGTTCCAAAGTTTAATGAAACAAAATGTGGATGAGCTAATTGTGCGAATAAAGTCCCACTAGAAATAATTAAAACAGTGGAGATAAGTAGTTTGATTGATTTCATAATTTCCTAGTATACAATGGTTATGGTTCCTTCTGTTTTAAGAGGACCCTTTAAACTTTCATCAAACTTAGCAGTTTTTGCAGCAGTTTTCGCTTTTATGTATAAATACTTGTTTGATGTTGTGCTTCCAGATTGTCCAGGTTCAGCTGATAAAACATTACCATAACGATCAACAATAACTTTAACCACCACCGATCCTTTGTCTTGTGATCCAATAGAAACTTTAGGGTTTCGAATCATTTTGCGGTCTTTCATTAAATATTTCACGGTGAAGCCACTTACTTTAAGAATTGTTTCATTCCCTGAAGGGATGAAAATTCCGTCATAAGGAACGTATTCATTAAAAAATATGCTGCTTACTTCTTTCATAGCAATGGTTCTTTCCTTACCGTTTTCATAAACTTGCCAAACATCATCATTTAATGAAAGCACGACACAGTCAACTTTATCGCCAGATTTTAATACGATTGAATGCTGTGCAAAGGTTGACAAGGAAAGCCCTAGAAAGAAAAGAGTGTATAGCGTTTTCATTTTTTTATTCCAAAAGTAAGGGGTTCTTTGAGTAAGAATTTAAAGAATTCGCTCTCTTTTCAACAGTTTCATCTTAATATAATTCTTAACAATTTTTGCATAGAACTAAGCTTGTTAAGCTTAAGTTTAATAGTATTTTTGCCGAATGATGAGAAAGAATGTCTTTTTTGTATTTGTTATTGTATCGCTGATTTTTTCGGGTTGCAGCGAATATCAAAAAGTGCTAAAAAGTCCAAACCCTGAACTTAAGTACACTAAAAGTATTGAATATTACGAAGATGGTCAGTATTTAAAAGCTCTTCCTTTATTTGAAGAGTTATTACCTTTATATAAAGGAACTGAAAAGGGACAGAAGCTATATTTCTACTACGCTTATGCGAATTTTCATATTGATGATTTGTACCAAGCTGCATACCATTTTAGAAGTTATGCTTCGACATATTCCCTAAGTCAATATGCTCAAGAATCTTTGTTCATGAGTGCTTATTGCAATTATTTAGATGCACCTGGACCAAGTTTAGATCAAACACCTACAAAATTGGCATTAGAAGAATTGCAAATTTTTGTCAATACATATCCTGAAAGTGAACTAGTTGACTCTGCAAATACCTTGGTAGACTTATTAAATAGTAAGTTAGAAACAAAAGAGTTCCTAAATGCAAAACCTGTCTCTTATACACATCTCCGAGCCCACGAGACAGGCAGAAATCTC
>CAJXRL010000180.1 GCA_913059105.1 uncultured Flavobacteriales bacterium | reverse complement strand
TCCTGAACCGATTTACGTTTACGCCTTTGTGAATGCCATTGCAGTGCTAATCATTGCTTGCCCTTGTGCTTTGGGTTTAGCAACCCCCATGTCAGTAATGGTTGGTGTTGGGAAAGGTGCTCAAAATGGGGTGCTGATAAAAAATGCTGAGGCTTTGGAAAAAATGGATAAGGTAGATACACTCATTGTCGATAAGACCGGAACGATAACAGAGGGTAAACCTACCGTTGAAAAAATAGGGGTTTTTGGAAGTAATTTTTCTAAAAAGGAAGTGCTTCAATACATTGTTTCTCTAAACAATATGAGTGAACACCCATTGGCAGAAGTTACGGTAAAATATGGCAAGGAACAAAATGCTGAAATTCTAAAATCAGATGGCTTTAGTTCGGTTACTGGTAAAGGAGTCGAAGGAGAAATAAATGGTAAAAAAGTTGGTATTGGTAATGCTAAAATGATGCAATACGCTGAAGCCATTTTGTCTTCAGAAATGGAAAAAGAGGCAAATATCTTTCAAAAGCAAGGCAAAACAGTTTCCTTTTTGGCGGTTGATGGTGAAGTTGCAGGGTATATCGTAATTGGCGACAAGATTAAACAGACAAGTGCCAAAGCGATCAAGGCTCTTCAAGATAAGGGAATTGCAGTGATCATGTTAACAGGCGATAACCACAATACAGCTCAAGCAGTTGCCGATGAATTAAACCTAAAAGACTTTAAAGCAGGAATGCTGCCTGAGAATAAACTGCAGGAAGTTGAAAAATTACAGCAGGAAGGTAAAGTAGTTGCCATGGCAGGTGATGGAATAAACGATGCCCCTGCTTTGGCTAAAAGCGATGTAGGTATTGCCATGGGAACAGGAACTGACGTAGCGATAGAAAGTGCCATGATTACTTTAGTTAAGGGCGATTTACAAGGAATTGTAAAAGCGAGGAATTTAAGTGTTAGTGTTATGAAGAACATCAAACAAAATCTATTCTTCGCCTTGGTATACAACACCTTGGGCATTCCAATTGCGGCAGGAGTTCTATTCCCTATTTTTGGATTGTTGTTGTCGCCCATGATAGCCGCTTTAGCAATGAGTTTTAGTTCAGTATCTGTAATTATGAATTCTTTGAGGTTACGTTCTGTGAAAGTATAATTCAATGTGAAATCAAAACAGGTGTTCTGCATCAAAATCTTATAACTTTTAATCAAAATAGTATAAACCCGAATGGTTTTAATATTAGTAAATTTGATACAGTGAAAAAACTAATGGCACTTTTCCTTTCTCTTTTACTGCTTGGCACGCAAGTTGGATTTGCAGTGTCTACCCATTTTTGTTGAGGAGAAATTTCTGAGCGTGCAATTTCTTTAGTTGGAAGTACGGTAGGTTGCGGAATGGAGGGTCAGGAAAGTAACTGCACAATGACAGAGACTTCTGAGAGTTTAATTTCTGAAAAGTCCTGTTGTGACAATGAAAGCCATATTTATCAATTAGAAGAAGATTTCAGTAAGAAGCAAAATTCTGTTGAGTTAGAGACAGCTTTTATTGGCTTATTTCTAACAAACTTTACCCTTCTGTTTAATACACAAGAAAAAGTGGTGTATTCAAACATTCCTTCTCCTTCCTTAATTCAGCAGAACAGTCAAGTACTTTTCCAAACATTTTTACTGTAGACCTACTTTAAGATTCTTTTCAGCAAATGCTGTAAAGTAATTGACTCTTAGCAGTCAGAGAACAATTTCTGTTCATTACAATCTTAAAATATGTTGAATAAACTCATTCGATACTTCCTTGAAAACAAGTTAGTCACCGTTTTAATCATCCTTCTTTTTGTCGCTTGGGGTATTGTAACCGCACCCTTTGGTTGGAAAACGGCATTCCTTCCATCCGATCCTGTGCCTGTTGATGCAATTCCTGATATTGGCGAAAACCAACAGATTGTTTTTACCGAATGGATGGGAAGGTCTCCACAAGACATTGAAGACCAAATCACCTATCCCTTAACCACTGCCTTGTTGGGAATTTCCGGAGTAAAGTCCATTCGGAGTTCGTCCATTTTTGGTGTTTCAAGTATTTATATCATTTTCGATGAAGAAACCGAATTCTATTGGTCTCGTTCTCGAATTTTAGAAAAGTTGAATTCCCTACAGTCAGGTTTACTACCAAAAGGAGTACAACCTGCTTTGGGACCTGACGCAACAGCTTTAGGGCAAGTGTTTTGGTACACGTTAGAAGGAAGAGATAACAACGATAATCCAACAGGAGGTTGGGATTTACATGAAATTAGAAGCATTCAAGATTTTTATGTAAAATACGGTTTGAGTGCCGTTGAAGGAGTTTCTGAAGTAGCTTCTATTGGAGGCTTTGTGCAGGAATATCAGATTGATGTTGATCCCAATGCCCTTCAAACCTACGACATTCCGCTGCACAAAGTAATGATGGCAGTACAAAAGTCGAATCGAGATGTTGGAGCAAAAACCATTGAAATTAACCGAGCGGAATATTTAGTTAGAGGTTTAGGATATATAAAATCCATAGAAGACATTGAAAAAGCAGTTGTTGCTGTTTCCGATAATGTTCCTATTACGATAAAAGATATTGGTGTTGTTAGTTTAGGACCTGCTAACCGAAGAGGGGTATTAGACAAAGATGGAGCTGAAGTTGTTGGAGGTGTTGTTGTCGCTCGTTATGGCTCTAATCCTTTGGCAGTCATTAATAGTGTGAAGGGTAAAATTGACGAAATCTCTTCGGGTTTACCTAAAAAGACCTTAGCCAATGGCATAGAAAGTCAATTGACCATAATACCTTTTTATGACAGAACTAAACTAATCAACGAGACGATTGGAACCTTGGAGGAAGCACTTTCGTTAGAGATTTTGATTACCATTTTGGTGGTGATGGTAATGATGCTCAATTTAAGAGCTTCTATTCTTATTTCAAGTCTTCTACCCATAGCA
Source organism: uncultured Flavobacteriales bacterium (assembly GCA_913059105.1). Taxonomy (GTDB): domain Bacteria; phylum Bacteroidota; class Bacteroidia; order Flavobacteriales_E; family Vicingaceae; genus NORP294. The sequence goes on along the minus strand of CAJXRL010000180.1, from coordinate 2,662 downwards.
GTTCTCATGGTTTTTATTGCCATGCGGTATTTTCATGTAGATGCCAATATTGTGGCACTTTCAGGAATTGCTATTGCGATTGGAACGATGGTCGATTTGGGAATTGTGCTTTCAGAAAATATCATTCAACATATAAAGGATGCACCCAAAACGCAAAAACTGATTGATACGATATATAAAGGGGCAGCAGAAGTGAGTTCGGCTATTGTTACCGCCGTAGCTACTACGATCGTTAGTTTCATCCCTGTATTTACGATGGAAGCGGCTGAAGGTAAGTTGTTCCTTCCTTTGGCATTTACAAAAACCTTTGCTTTAATAGCCGCTTTAATTGTTGCTTTATTTATTTTGCCAAGCATCGCTCATTGGTTCTTTGGAATCAAAATCAATAAAAATAAAAAAGGAATCCTCTTCAATAGCTTATTGGTAATTGGAGGATTGCTGATCGCCATTTTCATTTCCCTGTGGGGAGGATTGACTTTACTTGCATTTGGTGCGGCATGGTTTCTAAAAGAATATGGTAAATCAGAAAATTGGTTCATAGATAATGCAGCGGACCTAATCGCTTTGATTTCCGTAACATGGATTTTAGCAGATTATTGGATGCCATTGGGAGCAGGAAAAAGCATGTCCACCAATTTTGTATTTGTCATCTTACTGTTGGTTCTTATTTTGGGTTTATTCAGCCTATTGGAACGAAACTATCTTAAAATTTTAGATTGCTGCTTGGCTCACAAGAAGGCATTTTTTTCTATTCCTGTTTTTATTATTTTTTCTGCATTCATCATGTGGATGGGGTTTAATCAAGTTTTTGGATTCCTTGCAACAGGAGTTGAAAAGACAGGTTGGGAGATTAGAAAAACTGCAGTTTGGACTTCTTTGGAAAATAGCTTTCCGGGAATGAGTAAAGAGTTTATGCCTGCTTTAGATGAGGGTAGTTTTTTATTGATGCCTACCTCAATGCCTCACGCAGGAGTGCAACAAAATAGGCAAGTAGTTCAGCAATTAGATATGTTGTTAGCCAATATTCCTGAAGTAGAGTTGTCTGTCGGAAAAATGGGAAGAGTTGAGTCAGCACTTGATCCTGCGCCGATTTCCATGTATGAAAATATAATCAATTATAAACCCGAATATGAAGTCAACCCAAAAGGACACCGTCAACGCTTTAATGTGGATCAAGAAAGTCGCTTTATTCTTTCTTCGGGTGATACGCTCTCTAATGGCGAAGCGTTGTCGCAGGGAATAGATCGAAAAACGTTAATTCAAGATGAAGACGGTAAATACTTTAGAAATTGGAGAGATGAAATTCAATCTCCCGATGACATTTGGGAAGAAATTATAGGGGCAACAAAAATACCCGGAGTTACTTCTGCCCCTAAATTGCAACCGATTCAAACCAGATTGGTGATGCTACAAACAGGAATGAGAGCACCCATGGGAATTAAAGTATTTGGTCCTGATCTAAAAACGATTGAAGACTTTGGGCAACGCTTAGAAAATATTCTCAAAGAAGTGCCCTCTGTTAAGAAAGAAGCGGTATTTGCTGACCGAATTGTTGGTAAACCCTACATTCATTTGAACATTGACCGAGATGCAATTGCTCGCTTTGGTTTAAGCGTTGAGGATGTTCAGCAAACGATTGAAGTTGCTATAGGTGGAATGCAAATCACTTCAACAGTTGAAGGAAGAGAGCGATTTCCTGTAAGAGTTCGTTACCCAAGAGAATTAAGAGATGACCCAAGTTCTTTAAAGAATATCTTAGTTGCCTCGCCTACAGGTGTTCAAATGCCCTTAGGCGATTTGGTGGACTTGGAATATGTGAAAGGACCCCAAATGATAAAGAGTGAAAACACCTTTTTGGTGGGCTATGTATTGTTGGATAAAATGGAAGGTTTTTCTGAAGTAGAAGTTGTTGAAGCAGCTCAGACTGCTATTCAGCAAAAGATAGAAAGTGGAGAGTTGATCGTTCCTTCAGGAATCAGTTATAAATTCTCGGGAAACTATGAAAATCAAGTTAGAGCGGAGAAAAGACTATCCATCATCGTTCCTTTGGTATTGGTCATTATTTTCCTGATTCTTTATTTTCAGTTTCGTTCTGTTTCAACTTCACTAATGATTTTCGCAGGAATTGCCATGGCATTTAGCGGGGCGTTTTTGATGCTTTGGTTTTATGGTCAGGATTGGTTTTTCAACTTCTCTCTTTTCGGAACCAATATGAGGGATTTGTTTCAGATGCACACCATCAACTTGAGTGTAGCAGTTTGGGTAGGATTTATTGCTCTTTTCGGCATTGCTACGGACGATGGTGTTTTGATCGGAACCTATTTAGATCAAAGCATAGTAAGAAACAAACCGAATAGCTTAGCGGAGATTCGAAAGGCAGTACGAGAAGCAGGACTAAAACGAATTAAGCCTGCTATCATGACTTCTGCCACTACAATCATTGCACTTTTACCTATTTTAACTTCTACAGGAAGAGGAGCGGATATTATGATTCCTATGGCAATACCTGCCTTTGGTGGGATGATTGTTGCTGCGGTAACTTATTTTATCACTCCTGTACTGTATAGTTGGAGAGAAGAACGAAAATTTAACAAGAAGAACGCAGGTTAGCTTTATATCTGTCTCTTATACACATCTGACGCTGCCGACGATCTACTCTGTG
>CAJXRL010000179.1 GCA_913059105.1 uncultured Flavobacteriales bacterium | reverse complement strand
GAGATTTCTGCCTGTCTCGTGGGCTCGGAGATGTGTATAAGAGACAGCTTTAGGAATGCCTTGCGTTATAAATGCAAGTGTTGGAACCTACGTTGGATCTCACGACGGAAAAGACATTGCAGCAAGAATTATAGCTGGGTTAATTAATCAAAAGTCAGGTCGATCATTTGTTTGCGCTAATGGGAACGCAGGGAATCAGAAATTTCATGTACAACAATCACCTGCTAACGATACAGCTTTTACCTGGTTTGAAAATTCTACTGCTCAATGGGCAGGTTTAGGTGGTTTGTATTATGAAGTTTGGTCTGACACAGCCAACTTCCGAAATTTGCAGTTCGCTATTGGAGCAGATAAGGAATTGAACGGAATATATTCCTTCAAAGGTCGAACAGCATTCTCTGGTATTCAAAATCGCCTCAATACTATTTTCTATGATACCTTGAGAGACCAGCAAGGAAACAAATTAGCAACTATCGAAACGTATGCAGAGCAAAATCAAGGAAGATATAAACTAGAAGTTGCCATTGTAAATCCTGATTCAGCTCAATTCCTATTCAGATTTGAAACCAAAGGCACAGGAAAAGTTGACATTTATTCTTCTTATTCATTGTTCAGACACAGCAACATGGTTAATTCTAATCTACCTAGCCCTCTGCAATATCCTTTAATTCGCAATTACAGTAAACCTGACTCACTGCAAACGATGGTTAGCAGTTTTACTTGCTCCCCTTCAGTAATCTCCGTTGGAAACCATTACAATAGAAGATTATATACCGATGTGACTCGAACAGTAAGAAATATGGGTGTAACACCTGGGCAAATTAGTGTGAATTCAAGTCTTGGCCCAAATCGATTAAATGACATAAAACCGAATGTTAGCAGTGCAGGAGATTTTATGTTTAGCAGTGGAAGAATTGCCACCATAAGGGGCTTGCTAAATTCAAGTCCTCAAAAAATTAGCCCTGATACTATGCATTGGAGGAATGGAGGAACGTCGATGGCATCTCCCACAGTAGCGGGAATGGTAGCACTTTATTTACAAATGTGTCCAAATGCTACACAAAGTCAAATACTTTCTGATTTGCATTCCAGTGCTAAGAAAGATCAATTTACGGGAACTCAAAGTAACTTTACTTATGGGAATGGTAAAGCAGATGGATTTAACTTTCTGAAAGGAAGAGTTTTCTATCCAAGTTTGGCAACAATTCTTCCTAATCTTTGTGTTGGAGATAGTGTTCCTCTTTCTTTATCTCCTAGCTATTCCTCTTATCTATGGAATACTGCCGATACTGTTTCAAGTATTCGGGCTTCAAAAAGTGATGATTATTATGCCACAGTAGAGAATCAATTCGGTTGCACTGCTACTACCGATACACTGAAGCTTCAATTCAATCCTTTACCTTCAAAACCAACCATTATACGCTCAGGAAATGCACTTAGCATTTCTCCGAACGGTTTCTACCAATGGTATTTCAACAATTCACGACTTCTAGGCGCTATGAATTCATCACTTTTAGCACAAACAAGTGGCAGTTATTATTGCAGGCTAACTGTTAATAATGGATGTAGTATCAATTCAGATACCATTAATTTAATTTTTACTGGAATTAAAGAATTCTCGCCCCAAACCCTTTCAATACAACCTAATCCGAGCAAAGGAAGTATTGTAATTACAACTGAAACAGATTTAAATATTGAAAAAATTGATTTGTTTGATGCAACAGGAAAGTTAGTCTTGTCAGAAAAAATACATCAGAGTGGACAACAATTCAGCTTAAATTTGAGTCTTATTACTAAAGGAATCTATTTATTACGAGCGTACAGTTCAAAAGGAACAATTCAGAAAAAACTATTGATTGAATGAGAATACTTTTACTTTTCACTACTCTACTTCTTGTAACACTATGCCACGGCCAAATTAAATCAAGCTTTGTTGCAGGAGAAATTATTGTAAAAATTAAACCTGAATACGGGAATAAATGTCAAAAATCCGCAATTCAAATTCCCGAAATTGAGCAAGAAGTGCAAAAAAGTGCTGTTACTCACGTTCGAAAGCTTTTCCCCAATCATCAGCAACCTAACACAAAAAAGGGTGGCCCTAAATTAGTTGACTTAAGCACCCTGTATTCTATACAAATAGATCCTTTAGCAGATGTAGCAAAGTTAATTTCTCAATTCAACAGTATGGAGTCTGTTGCCTATGCAGAAATGAAAGTAATTAATCAATTAACCTATACTCCAAACGATACTTTATTAGGTAGTCAATGGTATTTAGGCGCTGTTGATCTTTTTCGAGCATGGGACATTCAGCAAGGCGACACAAATGTTGTAGTAGCATTCACAGATACTGGAACGGACACTGACCATCCAGATATGGTAGCAAATTACTCATACAACTACAACGACACAATTAATGGCGTCGACGACGATAACGATGGTTACATTGATAACTTCCTAGGATGGGATGTAGCAGATAATGACAATGATGTGGGATTCGCTAACTCGGGACATGGAATAAATGTCGGTGGACTGGTTAGCGCTGTTACAGATAATGTAACAGGAATTAGTGGTGCAGGTTTTAAAACCAGACTAATGCCTGTAAAAATTGACCAATCTTCTTCTGGTCAATTAACCGGAGCATATGAAGGAATTGTTTACGCAGCTGATCATGGAGCTTTTATCATTACTAATTCATGGGGAAGCACAGAGTTTAGACAATACGCTCAAGATATAATCAACTACGCTAGCCTGAACAAAGGCTGTTTAGTAATAGCCGCAACGGGAAACAATGGTTTTGAAAATCACTTTTACCCTGCTGCTTATGACAATGTTCTTTCGGTAGGTTCACTAACAAATCCTGATACAGTAAAGACAAACTCCAACTTTGGGTATTGGACAGACATCATGGCTCCTGGAGACAACATTCTAACCACTAATGCAATTGGTGGTTACGGGGTAAACGGAGGAACATCGATGGCAGCACCAATAGTTGCAGGTATTGCAGGTTTAGTAAAAGCTCAGTTTCCAAATTACACGTGGCAACAAATTACCGAGCAAATTATAAATAACGGGGACAATATTGATACCTTCAATGACCCTAAATATGCCGGTAAAATTGGTGCTGGAAGAGTGAATGCTTTTTTTGCAGTTTCAGATTCTTCAAAACCAGGAATTTTATTTCAAAATAATTCAATTACCGACAAAAACGATGAAACTTTTGTGGTTGGCGACACCTTAAGAATTGAAGGGTCATTTATGAATTGGTTAAAGAATGCAAAAAATGTCGCCGTTAATATCAGTACAATTGGCAATAAATTACAGTCTATCAATTCTACCTCAATAAACATTGGAAACTTAAACTCGTTAGACTCCTTTCCGGTAAGAACCAACCCTTTTGAATTTATAGTTAATCAAGGAATTGGGTTTGACGAATTGATAGAATTTGAAATTTCAATTACTGCAGACAACTACAGTAAAAACCAATACTTTTCGACAATTGTTAATTCTGATTTTTTGACGATTCAAGAAAACAATTTAACGGTTACGGTAATAAGCGACGGTGGAATAGGCTACACTGGACCAAGTCGTCAAATAGGTGAAGGGATTAAATACAAAGATGGGAGTTCTCTTTTGTGGGATGGAAGTTTACTAATCGGATCTCAAAATAACTTTGTCGCCAACAAATTTAGAGGAGACAATGGAAATGATGATGACTTCAATACAGAAGAGGTTATACGTCCTGAAACACCAAAACTAGCCGATTTTCAAACGTATAGTTCTTCCAATTTCATTCCTCCTTCAAACGATCAATTAAGAATTGAAAATAGATGCTATGTATTCAAACATGCACAAGCACAAAACTCTATCATTTATGAATACAAAATAATCAATACTGGAACAGTTGATTATAATAACTTATTTGCAGGGCTAATTCTAGATTGGGATATCTTGAACTTTGACAGAAATAAGGTAAGCTATGATGCTGCAAGGCAAATGGGCATTAGTTTTGCAACAGACACTGCGTTATTTTGTGGAGTAAGAGTTCTAGTAAGCGACTCTAATCTGGCAACTACCCATTATGCAATTGATAATGCACTAAATGGCTCAGGGGGCATAAATGCCTCTGATGGGTTTTCAGATATAGAAAAAATTCAAGTATTATCAACCAATAGGCACTTTGCAGGTGCAGCTTCTACTGATGGGAATGATATTATTGATGTTAATTCTGTTGGCCCTGTATCACTAGCAAGAGGATCTTTTTTCTACGTTAGTTTCTTGGTAGTAATATCAGATTCATTAAAAACCTTACAAACCGAAAGTGATACGTTAAAGAATATATATGAAAGACTAGCGCTTTCCACTCAAGAAATACCGCAAATTTCTCTTAGCAATAGTTTAAAAATTTACCCAAACCCGGCTTTAGGCTTTATCAATTTAGAGTTGAACTTAGCAAAAAGGGAGAATGTGCAACTTAATATTTATGACCTGCAAGGAAGAAAAGTGTATACCGCTACAGAAGTCTCTTTCAATAGAGGTAAAAACCAATTATTGCTAAACAATCTAGAATTTGAAACTGGAATTTATGTACTCAAAATTGAAGGAAATAATTTACTAATTCAACAGAAATTTGTTGTCGCTAAATAGTTACGATTTAAGTTCATGAAGAAATTACGCTCTACCTTCATAAATAAACCAACAAACGGGAGAAGGCTCGTTATTTCTGACATCCACGGCTGCAGCAGAACATTTAAAAAATTGCTTAACAAAGTTGAACTTATCAAACAAGACCAGCTTTTCTTATTAGGGGATGTTATCAATAAAGGGCCCCATTCAGCGAAAGTATTAAATCGGATAATTAAACTTCAAAACAATGGCTATCAAGTGTTTTTCATTCGAGGAAATCATGAACAGATGGTACTAAACAGCAAGAACAAAACAGTAGGACAGCGGAAAAGAACTCTTAAAAGCTTAAATGCTTTGGAACTTTTAGAAGGCAAAAAAATAAGGTCAGAATATTTCGAGTTATTGAGCAACAGTTATCACTATATTGAAACGGACGATTACTTTCTCGTTCATGCAGGGTTTAACTATAAGGAAAACACCTTTGAAGATAAACAAGCCATGCTTCAGACTCGAGATTTAAAATATAACAGTAAACTCTTCGGCGGCAAACAGATAATTATTGGTCACACCCCAAGCCAGCTAAAAAAAATCAAGAAGAACATTAAGTTGAAAAAGCCAATCATTTGTATTGATAGTGGATGTACAAATATAAAGGAAGAAGACCAAGGAAGGTTATTGTGCCTAAATATGGATTCTAATAATACACACACTCAGAAATACGCGGAGCGCTAAAACAAAAAAAGGCCTCTCCAATGGAGAAGCCTTTTCATTAAATTTTGTTGCAATTATTAAATTGCAGAAACGTGCTTCGTTAACTTAGATTTTAAGTTTGCAGCTTTTTTCTTATGAATGATGTTCCTCTTAGCCAATTTATCAATCATGCTTACCACTTTAGGCAAACTAGCTTGAGCTTCTTTCTTGTCCTCAGAACTTCTTAGAACAGCGATTGCGTTACGCGTAGTCTTTGCGTAATATCTATTTTGCAAATTTCTTTTTCTTGACCTGTCTCTTATACACATCTCCGAGCCCACG
>CAJXRL010000178.1 GCA_913059105.1 uncultured Flavobacteriales bacterium | reverse complement strand
TCTACACAGAGTAGATCGTCGGCAGCGTCAGATGTGTATAAGAGACAGGATCTAGGTAATGTAATTAGCAAAATTGATGCAGAAATTCATGGTCTTTTCTAATTCATTAAAAAAAAGACATAAAAAAACCTTGAAGTTTCCTTCAAGGTTTTTTTATGTCTTGATGTAAATATTACATCTTAAAACTTTTCAAGTTAAATTTCAAATCAAAGTCGTCATAGATAAATTTATCTAAAACAGCATCGAACGTTTTAGACTTGTAGCTTATTCCAAATTTTGTTCTATCAATTGCAAAGGCAGTTGAAATACTAAACCCACTTTCTGTTGATTGTACGTTAGCATCAAATTTAATAACCTCGGTTACATCCTTGATAGTTAATTCACACATCACAACTTGATTGCCATTATCTTCCATCACTCCTCCTGTAATGTGCATCCTAGCTTGAGGAAACTGCCCAACATCAAAAAAATCGCCAGACTTTAAATGACCTACTAAGTCTTTATTCTCTTCAGCATCTTCAATATCTAAAACTGTAATTGAGTTCATATTCACGATTACTTCTCCTCCTTGAATAATACCACCCTCAACTTCAACTTCTCCTCCTTCAATTTGAATATCTCCGTAATGTTCTCCACCAACTTTCTTTCCTACCCATCTAAGAGATCCACTCTCATCAGAAAGACCATAACGTCCGTCAGCAATTACACTGCCATCTGAAGCTACAGATTGAATTGAAATTGGCTCTATATTTTTAGATTCAGCAGAACCATGAGCTCCACCCTCTGCAATATGAGGCGCAATAACTAAAGATACAATTGACATCAATTTAATTAAGATATTCATTGAAGGACCAGATGTATCTTTAAATGGATCTCCAACTGTATCACCAGTAACAGATGCAGCATGCGCATCAGATCCTTTGTATTCCATCTTGCCATTAATCATTACTCCTTTTTCAAATGATTTCTTAGCATTATCCCAAGCACCACCTGCATTGTTTTGGAAAATACCCATCAATACACCTGACACTGTTACACCTGCTAATAATCCTCCCAATACCTCAGGACCGAATGTAAATCCAACTAGAATTGGCACAGTAAGCGCAATAATTCCTGGCAACATCATTTCTCGAATAGAAGCTTTTGTAGATATCTCAACACATTTGTCATACTCTGGCGTAGCCTTGTATTCCATAATGCCAGGAATTTCCTTAAACTGTCTTCTAACTTCCTGAACCATATCCATTGCAGCTCTACCAACGGCTGCAATACATAAAGCAGAAAATATAAAAGGAATCATCGCTCCAACAAATAAACCAGATAAAACATCTGCCTTGTAAATATCTATTGAATCAATTCCTGAAAGACCAACAAAGGCTGCAAATAATGCCAAAGCAGTTAATGCAGCAGAAGCAATAGCAAAACCTTTACCCGCCGCCGCAGTTGTGTTTCCAACAGCATCTAAGGTATCTGTTCTTCCTCTAACCTCTTCTGGTAATCCACTCATTTCAGCAATACCGCCTGCGTTATCGGCAATAGGACCAAAAGCATCGATAGCTAATTGCATAGCCGTTGTTGCCATCATACCTGCCGCTGCAATTGCAACACCATATAAACCTGCAAATTCATGAGAAATAAAAATACCGGCAGCTAAAACTAAAACCGGAATAACTGTAGACTCCATGCCTACTGCTAAACCACCGATAATATTTGTTGCATGACCTGTAGAAGATTGCTGAACAATTGAATTAACCGGTTTTTTTCCCATTGCTGTGTAATATTCAGTTACGATACTCATAATAGCACCTACAACTAAACCCGTAATTATTGCCCAGAAAATATCCATTGAAGTTAAGTCGTAACCTCTAATTGTCATATTCTCTACCATCATGTAATCAACTAAGAAGTACGATGCTATTGCAGTAAGAAGAACTGACAACCAGTTTCCTAAGTTTAAAGCTCCTTGAACAGATCCATCTTCTCCTTTAACTTTAACAAATAGAGTTCCGATAATTGAAAATATAATTCCTAAACCAGCAATCACCATTGGTAATAATATTGGAGAAAGACCATTGAAACTATCAGTTCCTGTTGCAGTTCCGAACTGAACTTCAGCACCTAAAACCATAGTTGCCAATATTGTAGCAACATAAGACCCAAATAAATCAGCTCCCATACCAGCAACATCACCTACGTTATCACCAACGTTATCTGCAATAGTTGCAGGGTTACGAATATCATCTTCAGGAATTCCTGCTTCAACTTTACCAACTAAATCAGCTCCTACATCAGCAGCTTTGGTATAAATACCACCACCAACTCTTGCAAACAATGCAATAGACTCAGCACCTAATGAAAATCCTGCTAAAATTTCGATTGCTAAAATGTAGCTTCCTTTACCTACCATTGTGCCTTCAGGCCCAAACATAGCTAACAATACAATGAATATACTTCCAACGCCTATAACAGCTAAACCAGCAACACCTAAACCCATTACTGTTCCTGCTGTAAAAGAAACATTTAAAGCCTTAGCTAATGAAGTTCTTGCTGCTTGCGTAGTTCTTACGTTTGCTTTAGTTGCAATGTTCATTCCTAAATATCCTGCTAATGCAGAAAGAAAAGCCCCAATTATAAAAGTTATCGCGATAATAGGATGAGAACTATCTGACATAGTACCCGACCAAGCCAATAAGACAGCTGCGATTACAACAAAGTAGCCCATTACTTTCCATTCAGCCTTTAAGAAAGCCATAGCTCCCGTAGCAATATGATTTGCAAGCTCTTTCATATTATCATCTCCGGCATCTTGTTTAGTTACCCAAGCTGATTTCACTGCCATTACAAGCAATCCAAATATTCCTAGAAAAGGAACAACGTACAATAAAAAATTTTCCATAGTGTGTTATTAATGTATAGTCTTCTTTCTTTTTTGAAGTCCGCAAAAGTAGAAGTATTATTTTTTATATGCAAAGAATGAAACTTTCTGGGCAATTCAATCGTAAACCTATGTTACTTATAGTCTATAGAAATCAAGAATCCCTTTGTAGACTAGGATACAACTATGAATTTAACAGCACTGAAATATAATTTTGAGAATATTGGAGTACTAGAAGGGGGGGCGAATAAAAAGAAAATTGCCATCAATAATTTCAATTGGTTACTTTTTTGGATTTTCGTTGCAAGTATCTTATGGTCACTAATCTTGTATTTTATTGGACAACCAATTGCTGCTCTCTTTCCAATTATTTCTACAGTAGTAATTCCAATTATTTTGTTACGATTAAATAAGACAAAAAAACTAAGTGCTCCTTTTAACGCTTTCTTAATAATGATGTTAATTCTTCCGGCTTTGGCTCAGTTGTTTAGTGGTGGATTCATTAATTCAGGAGCAATTATTATATGGTCCACCATAGCGCCAATTATGGCAATGGCTTTCAAACCAACTTCTGATGCTTTGAGATGCTTTGGGTTTTTTATACTTGTGATTGTTTTTGAAATGACAATTGAACTGCTGGCTATCCCCTCGTATATTGCACTAAGTGAAGAGGTGATTAAATTTCAATTTCTAATTAATTTGATGGGAGTTGCCACCATTAGCTTTTTCCCTTTACTAGGATTTACGAAAAAACTTAGTTCAACAAGACAGGCAGTGTCCCGTAGAAACCGTACAATAGGCGAAGGCTTGAAATATGCAAAGAGCATTCAAGCCAACATTCTCCCTTCTGAAGAAGAACTAAGTTCAATACTTAAGCTTAAAACTTTTTTGATTTTTAAACCTAAAGCTATAGTTAGCGGAGATTTCTATTGGGCTTTTAGCGACAATTTTCATTCAATAATTGTATGTGCAGATTGTACAGGGCAAGGCGTTCCAGCCACATTTATTGCCCTTACCGCTACAATTCATTTAAATTCTATTGTAAAAGAAAATAATGAAAAAGACCCTTCGACTATCCTGACTTTGTTGCATAGCAAATTGATAGCTTCGTTTAATAAATCCAAGGATGTTTTTAGGGATACAATAAAATTGTCAATTTGCGTAATTAATCAAGATGAAAAAATAATAAATTATGCAAGCGCTAGATCTAAAGTTTACTTCTTCAATGGTATTTCAATTACGAAGTATAGATCAGACCCGTTCACAGTTGGAGTTCAAGACAGAAAAGTGAAGTTCACAAATAGGTCTATTAAATTTAATCATGGAGATGTTCTATATCTCTCTACAAAAGGATTCATAAATCAATTTGGAGAAAAAGACAATGCAAAACTTAAATCAACAAATTTTATGAATAGCATGAACAAATACGGTCCTTTCCCCATCGAAAACCAAAAATCTTTATATCTGAAAAATTTATCCCAATGGCAAGGGAACCGAGAACAAACCGAAGACATAACGTTTCTAGGTATTGAACTATAGTAATCTTTTCAGGATAAAAGAAACTGTATCAATCACACTTATAACATATAGAAAATCAGGCTAAACTACTTGCAGGATTACCTTTTATATTTACTCTCAATATAAAAAGCTTGACCGAACAGGAATATTCTGTTCAATCAAGCTTTAGTTTTTGGAAAGGAACAACAACTAATTGATGATGCTACTTACATTAATTTTCATTTTCAAAAGGCTACTTCACGTAAGTAACATCTTTCACTGCATCCATCACATCTTTTATATTAGGCATCCAAGCTTCTACTAAAGTTGGAGCATATGGAAGTGGAGTATCTTTTGTGTTAATCCTTCTTATTGGTGCATCTAAGTAATCAAATGCATTTCGTTGGATCATATATGTCAATTCAGTAGAAATGTTTCCCAAAGGCCACGCTTCTTCTAAAATGACCAACCTGTTTGTCTTTTTCACAGATTCAATTACAGTAGCATAATCTATAGGACGAATTGTCCTCAAGTCAATTACCTCAGCATTGATTCCTTCTTTTGCTAATTCTTCAGCTGCAGCTCTCGCTACTTTCATAATTTTTCCGAAAGAAACAATTGTAACATCAGAACCTTCTATAACAATGTCAGCTTTTCCAATAGGAATTAAGTATTCACCTTCCGGCACTTCTCCTTTGTCGCCATACATTTGCTCAGACTCCATAAAAATAACTGGATCATTATCTCTAATAGCAGATTTCAAAAGCCCTTTAGCGTCAGCAGGGTTTGAAGGAACAACTACTTTTAATCCAGGTGTGTTTGCAAACCAATTGTCGAATGACTGCGAATGTTGAGCTCCTAACTGACCAGCAGATCCTGTAGGTCCTCGAAATACCATTGGTGAGCCAAAGTTGCCACCTGACATACTCAACATTTTAGCAGCCGAATTAATAACTTGATCAATAGCTACCAATGAGAAGTTGAACGTCATGAATTCGATAATTGGACGAAGACCGTGCATCGCTGCTCCCACTCCAATGCCAGCAAAACCTAATTCTGCAATTGGCGTATCAATTATTCGTTCAGGTCCAAATTCATCTAACATTCCCTGACTTACTTTGTAAGCACCATTATATAATGCAACTTCCTCCCCCATTAAAAAGACATTTTTGTCTCTTCTCATTTCTTCGTTCATTGCTTCTCTGAGCGCTTCTCTAAATTGTAATGTTTTCATAATCGATAGTTCTATATCTGTCTCTTATACACATCTGACGCTGCCGACGATCTACTCTGTGT
>CAJXRL010000177.1 GCA_913059105.1 uncultured Flavobacteriales bacterium | reverse complement strand
CTACACAGAGTAGATCGTCGGCAGCGTCAGATGTGTATAAGAGACAGGAATAATTTATCATAGAATAGTGGCTATTTTTTGTACCATATCAACTCAATCTCATCTGTTTAAATCATTTGCTTTAGCAGATAGTTTGGCAAATTATGGGGGAGAATTAAAAGTACTGTTGATTGGTGAATTAACTTCTGAATACGAATCAATTCAACCTAAAAATGTTCAGCTTTTTTCATTGAATGAAATAAAGTCGCCGAGGGCAGAAGAAACCAAGGATAAATATAAAAATGACAAGCTCCGTTGGTCCTTAAAACCAATATTGCTCCTATTTTTACTTGAAGAATATGGAAAAGTCATTTATGTAGACAATGATATTTACTTCTTCAACGATTTCAAATTTTTGGATGAAGCACTAGAAAAAAATAACATTTTGCTTACTCCTCACTTTTATCCAAGTTCTCCTAAAAATGATCAAACTTGGTTAGAAGCTAATTTTAGACTTGGATTATACAATGCAGGCTTTATTGGAGTGAACAAGAATGCAAAAGAAGCTTTGGAGTGGTGGTCGGATTGTTGTTTGTACGAAATAAAGAAATCTTATTGGAGAGGGCTCTTTGACGATCAAAAGTATCTAGATTTAATTCCTGTGCTGTTCAATGCAGTGAAAATAATAAAAAATAGGGGTTGCAACCTTGCGGGGTGGAATGATCAAGAAAACTTGCCAGAAAAGGGAATTGTTTTCATACATTTTAATGTATTTACATTATCAAAGTTTAAGTTGAAAGAACATGGATATCACTCCCAGTTTAATTTATACATAAAGACTCTTGAAAAGTATAAGCCAAGCTTCATTATAAAGGAGAAGCGATTCGATAAATTTAAAGTTCAAAATGCTATTTATTATTTGAAGTGGAAAATAGCCCGATTTATAAATTGAGTTGAGATCAATATGAAATTGAAATCAGAAAAATTACAGAAGGAGTTTGAAGAAGTTGGAGCAATAAAAATTCCTAATTTTTTGAATAAAGATGCTTTACTTCAAATTAAGCAGATTTATTCTGAAATGGGCTTAACGAAATTGGGAGGTATTTACACAAATGTGAAGGACCAAGGCTCTGAATACAATGTGAAAGTGGATCAACTCTTACGCTCATTATTCAGCAATTCGATAGAAGAACACTTTGAAAATTATCAATTAGGTGGTGGTGCGTTCTTAATTAAAGGAACAGGAGAATCTAGTCATTCTTCCTTGCATCAAGATTGGAATGTTGTTGATGAAACGAATTATAAGTCTGCCGCAATTTTTTGTCCTATTCAGGATGTTAATGAAGAAAATGGTTGCTTGAAGATTTTGCAAGGCAGTCACAAATGGTTTCAAAATATTCGTTCGTTTCATTGTCCTTCTCCTTTTTTAAACTTTGATCAAGTAAAAAGAGGAATGGTTTCTTTACCTGCAAAAGCTGGAGATGCAATTGTGTTTAGACACAATGTTTTTCATGGCTCGAAACCTAATTTAACCGACAGTAATAGAATTGCAGCTTCAGTGAGTGTTGCTTCAAAGAAAGCTCAATACATTCACTACATGAAGAATGAAGATGTTTTCCAAATAATAAAAGCAGACAATCTGTTTTTTAATGAGAAGGTTTCGAAGTTATATGAAGGGGGCAAAATAAATTTTGAAGTGGTTAATAAAATTCCATTTGAGGAAAATTTGATTTTGACTTTGTCTGAACTACAAGAGAGATATAAGAAAGAATATCCAGCTTCTATTTTTGCAAGGGCTAAACAGCTATTTAAATGATAGGCGGAATGAAAAAGACTCATTTTGTTTTTCTATGCATTGTTGTGCTAATGGCGTATTGGAGTACAATTCTCAATGGGTACAACTTGGATGACGAGCTGGTTACGAAAAATCACCCGCTTACAAACTCTGAAACGAATGCCACCTTAGCTACTATTTTTTCTTCCCCTTATCAAAGTGAAGGTGGGTTAACATCTGGTTTTAGACCGGTAACTGTTGCTAGTTTTTATTTGGAACACCAACTCTTCGGAGAGTCAGCTAGGGTGAGTCACATTGTAAATTTGCTTCTATTTTTGGCAACTGTATTATTGTTGTATCAATTGTTGACTCTAATTTTCAAAGAGACAAATTCATATATTCTATTGTTCATTGTTCTCTTGTTTAGTCTTCACCCTATTCATTCGGAGGTTGTTGCAAGTATAAAAAATAGAGATGAATTGTTGAGCTTGATCTTTGTTATTATTTCAGCGATATGTGTAATCAAATGGATAAGTAAAGAAAACCCAATTTACCTTGCTTCAACGGTGTTGCTTGTAGCGCTTTCCATTTTATCGAAAAAAAGCGCTTTGCCAATAATCGCTCTATTTCCTATTCTGCTTTTGTTTACCAAAAAGCTCAAGATTTCTCAGTACGTAAAAATTGGGTTAGCTTTTTCCATCCCAATTGGGTTTTTTGCATTCAACCTTCAGCTATTCCAGGGTTTAGTAACTCTTTTAGCGTTAAACGTATTCTATTTTGGGGTTTTTTATGTTCCAAAATACTGGGAAAAGAAATCATTCCCGGAATTTAATCTTTTCGAATTTTTTATTCTTGGTTCTATCTTTTTAATTGCTACAATTGGGGCCTACTATCATCAGCTTATTTTATTAATTGTAGGACAGCTATTACTAGTCACAATGATTAAAAAGCATTTTAAACTTGTACTATTATTAAGTACAGTCATAGCATTACTAGGTTATTTCACGTTTTACAATGCTGAATTTTTAGTCTTTTTGATTATGCTTGTTTCTGCAAGAGCAGTTGTTAACAAGCAAACTATAAAATTCAACCCTAAATTATTATTAGTCTTACTGCCATTGTTGTTATTAATAGCATACCGAAAACAGGATTACGCACAAATTTTTATTTATTTAGCTCCTCTTTTAATTTTTACATCGGTTCTCTTTCGTCGTTATATTCCCTTAGTTATTTCAATTATTTCGATTGCAGTTAGTTTGTATTTTAATGTGTTGGGTTCTTTTCAGATAGGATTTTTACTGTTTTCTATTTTGGTCCTGTCCAAAATAGAGCTACTAAAATTGAAAAAACTGTACTTCACTGGTTGGCTTTGTGCAGCTTTTCTTTTTATCGGGGCAACATATACAAACCAAGAAAGCAAATTTTATTTTAATTCGGACGCACCTCAAACCTCAGAAAAATATGATAATCAGAAATTAAAAGAAGGTAGAAAGCTTGAGTTTGTAGAAAATACCTTAGTCGCTCAGCACAGTTTAGAAGAACGATTTGCAACAGGATTAGTTGTAATGGGGACCTATCTGAAATTAATGGTTTTCCCTAAAGAATTGTCTTTTTATTACGGATATGCTAAAATTGATACAACAAATTTTCAAGACTATAGAGTTTGGTTAAGCTTGCTTGGTTACTTTGCTTTGCTTTTGTGCATCGGGAATTTTTATAAAAAACAACCACTTATTGCAATCGGTAGTGCTTGGTTTGTTGTATGCATTTTCCTATTTAGCAATTTCCCGGTACTTGTTGCTGGCATGCTTGGGGAAAGATTGGCTTTTACTGCGTCATTGGGTTTTTGCCTTTTTATTGGCGGGCTTTTAAATTGGTTGAAGCCAAACTTCAATCTCAAAAAACCACGAGCTATTGAGCTTATTATGTTGGGTTTATTGGTTGTTTTGGGCGGTAGGACTATTGCGCGAAATTCAGATTGGGAGTCAGCAACAAAGCTAATGAGTAACGACATTGAACACCTTGAAAATTCAGCGCAGGCAAACTACCTGTTGGCTGTTCATTCCATCAAAGAAACCGAACAAACGTATTCTGGTAGCCCTTCTGATATCAAAAAAGTAAATGCTTCGATTGATTATTTTAAAAAGGCAATTGAAATTTATCCTAACCATTATAACTTTCATATTGATCTGGGGAAAGCACACTTAGTTATGCAGCAACCGAAATTGGCTAAAGCCTCTTTTCTGGCGGCTGATCAACTAGAGCCAAATGCGATATATGGTTTATTTGAGCTGGCAAAAGTTAGTTTTAGTCTAGAAGAATTTGATGAGGTTATTAGGTATTCAGAAATATACCTTGGGAAAGACAAATCCAATTCAGCTATATATGAGCTTCTGTCTTACAGTTATTTTCTGAGTGGAGAGCACGTGTTAGCGGTGTCTAAAGCACGGGAAGGCTTGGAGTATTTTCCAACCAATGAAAACTTATTAAGTTTAATACAGAACTTGAAATAAGAAAAAATTCGAATAGAAACGGTTGTTAGTCAGAGTGATAAAAAAATAACATATATTTAACAAATATAGATGTATATACATGTATTTTTGCAGTGTTATGAAAAGAAAGGATTTTTTAAAAAGAGCACTTTTAGGCGGAGCTGCTGCAGCAATTAGCCCAAGCCTTGCTTTTTCAGAAGAAAAGAGCTCTTCAACTTACGATAAATTAATGGAACGAGTAGGGTTTAATCACCTGCCAAACAAAGAATTAAAAACGATGAAAACAGTATTACACAAAGCAGAATCTAGAGGTCACGCCAATCATGGTTGGTTGAATTCGCATCATTCTTTTAGCTTTGCCAATTACAACAATCCCGAACGCATGAATTTTGGAGTCTTGCGAGTGTTGAATGACGACCAAGTGGATAAGGGAATGGGTTTTGGAACACACCCACATGACAATATGGAAATCATTTCTATTCCGTTGGAAGGAGATTTGGAGCACAAAGACAACATGGGAAATACCACCGTTATAAAAAGCGGTGACGTTCAAGTGATGAGCGCAGGAACTGGAATTCAACATTCTGAATACAATAGAAGTAAAGATCAACAAGTAAAATTTTTGCAGATTTGGCTTTTTCCAAAACAGCGAAATGTAACACCACGCTACGATCAAATTTCAATTCAAGATTTAAAAAAGAAAAATGAATTGTATCAAATTCTTTCGCCAAATCAAAATGATGCAGGAGTTTGGATTCATCAAGATGCTTGGTTCCACTTAGGAGAATTTGAAAACGAAACCGCTTCGACATATGAAGTGAAAAAAGAAGGAAATGGCGTTTACTTTTTTATCTTAGAAGGTAATGTAGAGGTGCAAGGAGAAAGTTTAAACAAAAGAGATGGCTTTGGGGTTTGGGATACCGACACCATAACTTTTAAAGCAAATGAAGGAGCCAGATTTTTGGCCATGGAAGTACCAATGAATATATAATTATGAGAACGATAGAAGATTTAAAATGGCGCTACGCCACAAAGAAATTTGATGCTACGAAAAAAGTAAGCAACAAAGATTTAGACAAGTTAAAAGAGGCGATTCAGCTGACAGCAACCTCTTATGGGTTACAACTTTTTAAAGTATTAATTATTGAAAATCCAGAGACTAGAGAATTACTAAAACCAGCATCTTGGGGACAAACACAAATTACGGATGCTTCGCATTTAATGGTGTTTTGCAATTATACTGAAGTGAAAGAAGAGCATCTGAATAGTTACGCAGCATTAAAGTCTAAGGTGAACAATATTCCAATGGAAAAATTGGAAGGGTATATTGGATTTGTTCAATCGACTTTAGGGAAATTTACTCCTAATCAAATTCTTAATTGGACGGCAAAGCAAACTTATATTGCTTTGTCAAGCGTAATGAATGCCGCAGCAGAACTTAAAATTGACAGTTGTCCAATGGAAGGTTTTGATGCAAGCAAGTACGATGAGATTTTAGGTTTGAGTGCAAAAGGATTAGCAGCGGCAGTTGTATGTCCAATAGGATACAGATCAGAAGAAGATGATACACAGCATGCAGCTGTCTCTTATACACATCTCCGAGCCCACGAGA
>CAJXRL010000176.1 GCA_913059105.1 uncultured Flavobacteriales bacterium | reverse complement strand
ACACAGAGTAGATCGTCGGCAGCGTCAGATGTGTATAAGAGACAGTTATTATGCATGCATAGTAAAAAGAATAGTACATTTGCCTGCAACAAGAGGTAGTAGACTTGTTAATTGGTTAGTAATTGAAGCAAAAGGGAGTTCGTAAGAGCTTCCTTTTGTGTTTTATACAATTGTAGTTTAATCTAAAAGGCTCCATTCTGAATGAATTCAAAACGGAGCCTTTTATTTATAAGTCAAAAAATCCCCAAGCTGGAAAACCATACTTGGGGATTTTTAAATGGTGTTGATTTTGGCTATTAATAGCCGAAAATATCTTCTAATGTTAATGTGCTTACTGGGCCATATTCTTTTAATGCATCCATATTCAAACCGTCTTTTTTACCAATAACCATAATGTTATATTGGCCACCTTGAACATATTCTTGGTGGAAGGCTTTTAAATCAGCCATTGTCATGCTTGGAATAGCATCGTAAATGTCTTTTCTCAAATCATGATCAACGCCTCTTTTAAGTGCTGTTTCGTAATTGAAAATTTTAGAAGCTTTTGTAATTCTCTCTGTTCTAATTTTTTCTAAAGCAGCATTCTTAGCCAATTCAAAACTTTTTTCTGACTCTGGCATATTGTTTAACAAATCCATCATGCCTGTCATTGCTTCTGCTAATTTATCTGCTTGTGTTCCGATATACGCCATTGTATAATGAGATTTTGAAGAATCTCCTGGGGAACGGTAAACAGAATAAACAGAATAAGCTAATGCCTTAGATTCTCTCATTTCTTGAAAAACAATAGAACCCATTCCACCTCCAAAATATTCGTTAAAAATTGCGGCAGCGGCAACCGTTTTAGGATTGTACATTTCTTTCTTAGAAAGCATCATAATTTCTGCTTGCTTCATGTCATAATCTACAACATAAACCTTAGAGCCTTCATTTTCTTGCTCAACATACTGCTTTGCTGCAGGAATAGCTTTCATGCTTTCCGACATTCTGTGGTTGTCGTTCAATGAAGCAACTAATTCCTCTTGAGACTTTGGTCCATAATAAAGAACTCTGTGCTCATAGTTGTTTAAATCTGTAATTAAAGCAACTAATTCGTCAGCATCTAAATTGTTTAGATCTTCTTCTGATAAAATATTTTTAAAAGGAGAATTTGAGCCATACTGAGCGTAAGACTGCATAGCTCCAAATAATATATTTCTTTTGCTCAATTTAGCATCAGACCTTGATTTCATGACATTTGAAACCATATTTACTAAAGCTTCTTTTTCTGCTTTAGCATCTTCTAAAAGGTGCTCAAATAGTTTGATTCCTTTTTCGAAGTTTTCATCCAATCCATTCATAATTACATATGAACGTTCATCGTTAGCAAATACGCTGAAGTCACAACCAATTTTGTAAAACTCTTGCTGAATTTCAGAAGGAGAATATTTGCTTGTTCCCAAGAATGGTAAATACTCTAACGCTAAATCAATTTTAGAGTTGTTGTTTATTCCCATGTCAAACAGGTAGTATAAGCTAAACAAACCGTTTGTTTCATTTTTAACCGTTCTTACTTTAGCTCCGTTTGCTAATTCCGTTTGGTTAATGTCATTTGCATAATCCAAAAATCGTGGTTGAATTGGATCAAATTTCATTCCTGTAACCTTGGTTAAAAATGGAGAAGCATCTTCTCTATTTACACTAACAGGAGTGATTTTAGGTTTAACAACAGCAACGTCATTTTCTTTTTCGCCAGTCTTTTTGTATACGGCAATGTAGTTGTCGTTGTAGTTTTCGTTGGCAAACTTGATGATATCTTCTTTGCTGAATTTTTTCAATGCATCAATCTCAGTAACCGCTTCAGACCAATCTCTACGTTGAACAAACGCGTTAACCATCATGCTTGTTCTACCTCTATTGCTATCGAACTGTCTTATTTTACCCAATTTCAAATCATTGATACAAGCATCTGGCAACCAATCAGGAAATGCACCTGCTTTCAAACTATCAATTTGTGAAAGCAATAAGCCCTTTACTTCTTCTAATGTCTGACCTTGTTTTGGACTTCCTGTCAACATGTGAGCAGAATAGTCAGTCAAAATGTACGTGAATGAACTTGCTCTTTGCACCGCTTGCGCTTGATTTAAATTTAAATCAATAATACCTGCAGTAGAATTCGCTAAAATCATATCACATATTTGAATCATTTGAGATTCACGACTGTCAACACCTTCAAAACGGTATGCCATGTACATAAATTCTGCATCTGGACCTGTAACTGATTTAGAAACAGAGGAGGCAATTGGAGCTTCTTTTGCTACTTCAAAAGTTGGAACTTCTTTGCTTTCAAAAGAACCAAAATGCTTTTTAATTTGCTTAATCACTGAATCAGGATTAATATCTCCCGCTAAACAAATGGCCATGTTATTTGGCACATAATAAGTATTGAAATACTTTTTAATTTCAGTTAATGAAGGATTCTTTAAATGATCAATTGTACCAATAGTAGTTTGTTGACCGTATTGGTGAGTTGGGAAAAGGTTGTCCATTAAGGTTTCAAAAGCGATGCTTCCGTCACTGTCTAAACTTCTGTTCTTTTCTTCGTAAACTGCTTCTAATTCAGTGTGAAATAACCTTAATTGTGGGTTTCTGAATCTTTCAGCTTCTAAACTTAACCATTTCTCTAACTGATTTGTAGGAATGTCGTTAATGTATACTGTTTCTTCTTGAGAAGTGTAGGCGTTTGTTCCTTTAGCTCCCATTTGCGACACCATTTTGTCGTATTCGTTGGCAATGGCAAAAGTTGAAGCTAAATTTGAAACACTGTCTATTTGCGCATATAATTCGGTTCTTGCTGCTTCGTCAGTTGTTCCTCTATATACTTCGAATAAACTATCAATGTCATTCAGTAATGGACCTTCTTTTGAAAAGTCAAGCGTTCCGTAAGCATCAGTTCCTTTAAACAACATGTGTTCTAAGTAGTGAGCTAAACCAGTTGCGGTTGAAGGGTCATTCTTGCTTCCTGCACGAACGGCAATAGAAGATTGTACTCTCGGAGCTTCTTGATTTACAGATAAATATACTTTCAGACCATTGTCTAAAGTATAAATTCTAGTGTTAGTAGGGTCGTTTTCTACTGTTTCATAAGCTTTGTTGTCAGCTTTAGAATCAGTTTTCTTTTCTCCACCATTACATGCTACCATAAATAGTATAGCTGATGCGGCAAAAGAGTTCGCTAAAATTGATTTAATTTTCATTGATTTTGAGTTTGTTAAACAATAAGTAGCGAAAGTATAAAATTCTTAGCTTCTTTTAGCTTATTTTCTGTTAAAAGGTAGATTGTAATTGGATACTCTCGAGAAAAATTGCTTAAATGAAATCTAAACTTAACTCATTTTTTAAACGCAATAAAGTTGGATTGTCTTCCAACATTCGATTGAACTTTTCTTCGTCGGTATATGCTTTACGTTTCTTTTGGTCTTTCTCAACTCGGAAGGTAACTTCAATTCCACCATTGTTCAAACTCTTTCTTAAATAGTCGTGAATTTCCGTCCGACGATCCATCAATTCTTCAGTTTGACTTCTGTTGTCTACCGAAAGTTCTATTTGAAAATTATCATTTAGCAGTGGTGCCCTAGTAACCATAGCTGCATAAACAATTGAGCTACCCTCAAGACCATCGTCTTTTATTCTTTCTGCTAATTTTTTCCAAACCGCTGTGAATCCTGTCTCAGAGTACATTTCTCGAGAGTCAGATGTATATTCTTCAGCTGCAATTTCCTCAGCGTTTTTTTTTGCTTCTTTAGTTAATTCATTAATTGATAAAGAGGAAGTAGCCGTTTTCTGTTGAGATAATTTTGCAAATTTACTCTTGAAGCTGGGTTTAATTTCAGCCGTATCTGAACTGCTTGGTACTTCTTTTTTAACAATAGGAATAACAGGTTCCTCAACCGTTTGTGATTCCAGTGGCTGAGAGACATCTTCCGGTTTAGACGTTTGTGGTTGCTGTGTAGGTTGAACCGGAGCTGCTGTTGAGCTACTTGTACTTGAAGAAATTGTATGGCTTGCTTGAACTTCAGCAATCGATTTAATTAGGCGTTTTTTTTTTCGCCCTCAGCAATTGAAGAATTCATAATTGATGCAACTTGCATCAGTGAAAGTTCAACCAATAAACGTTTGTTTTTACTGGCTCTATACTCTGTATCACAAGTTCTACAAATCTCAAGCGCCTTAATTATGAATCCAACTGTGCAGTTTTGAGATTGCTCTTTGTATTTGGGTTTAATGCTTTTTCCAACCTCCAATAAGTTGATGGTTTGTGGATCAAGGCAAACTAATAAGTTTCTAAGATGCGACGCAAGTCCATTAATAAACAAGTGACCGTCAAATCCATTGTGGATGATTTCATTCAACAAAACAAGTATTGCAGGAATGTCTCCTTTCAATAAACTACTTGTTGCCTTAAAATAGTAATCATAATCCAGAATATTCAGATTCTGAATTGTTGCTTCATAGGTTAAGTTGTTTCCGGAGAAACTAACTAGTTGGTCAAAAATAGAAAGTGCATCTCTTAATGCTCCGTCCGCTTTTTGGGCAACGACATGTAACGCTTCTTCTTCCGCTTTTATACCTTCTTTCTCAGCAATCGAAGCCAAATGCATTGCAATGTCTTCCACCTCAATTCTGCTAAAGTCAAAAATTTGACAGCGTGAAAGAATGGTTGGAATGATTTTATGCTTCTCTGTGGTTGCTAAAATGAAAATAGCATGAGCCGGTGGTTCTTCTAATGTTTTCAAAAAGGCATTGAAGGCTGCAGTTGAAAGCATGTGAACTTCATCAACGATATAAACCTTATGAGAACCAATTTGTGGAGCAAAACGAACCTGGTCAATTAGGTTTCGAATATCGTCAACAGAGTTGTTAGACGCTGCATCTAATTCATGAATGTTTAATGACGCTCCTTCGTTAAAAGAAGTACATGAGTCACATTCATTGCATGCTTCAATGTTCTCTGTTCGATTAAAGCAGTTAATTGTTTTGGCTAAAATTCTAGCACAGGTTGTTTTGCCAACTCCACGAGAGCCACAAAACAAAAAGGCTTGCGCCAAATGCTCTGTTTTAATGGCATTCTTTAAAGTGTTTGTAATCGACTTTTGGCCAACAACTGAGTCGAAGGTTACAGGACGATACTTACGGGCTGAAACAACAAAATTTTCCATAGAATATTGGTGAATCAAAGTTACATTATAAGTTTGTATCCTTGCAATAGAAGTTGTGGAAATTAAAGCATTGTTGAAAAAAACAATGCTTTTGAAATATTTCGTATTTTTGCCGCCCCAATTTTGGGGAGAATAACACATAAACACTTATACAATGAGGAATCATTATGAGACTGTTTTCATTTTAACACCCGTTTTGTCTGCAGATCAGGCAAAGGAAACAGTTGCAACTTACAAGAAAATGCTCAAAGAAGCCGGAGCAAAAATCCACAATGAAGAGCATTGGGGAATGAAAAAATTGGCTTATCCAATTCAGAAAAAGTCAACTGGTTTTTACCAGCTTTTTCAGTACGAAGTAGAAGGGGAATTCATTGCAAAAATGGAATTAGCCTATAAGCGTGACGAAAAAATCATGCGATTCTTAACTGTTAAGCTTGATAAGCATGCAGTAGAATATGCTAAAGTGCGTATTGAAAAAGTAAAATCTTTCGCTAAAGCAGCGAAGTAAAAAACATTTAAACTTAAAAGACATGGCTGAAAATTCATCAGAAATTAGATACCTCAATCCTCCGTCGATTGATGTAAAAAAAGAAAAATACTGTAGATTCAAAAAAAATAGAATCAAGTACCTGTCTCTTATACACATCTGACGCTGCCGACGATC
>CAJXRL010000175.1 GCA_913059105.1 uncultured Flavobacteriales bacterium | reverse complement strand
CTACACAGAGTAGATCGTCGGCAGCGTCAGATGTGTATAAGAGACAGCACTAACACCCTTTTCTTGATTGATGATTAAATGCCTTTCGTGTAATTCTGTGTCAATTTGAATCGCTTCTCTAAAAAGCGCATAAATCCTTCCCATCAATTCATTAGAGAATCCTAAATCATCTCCTTCAATTTGCTGAACGATATATTTAGCCACTGTTATGAATTCAACTTTTACTTCTTCTTCAACGGAGCTTAAAATATTTTTCAACAAGTTTAACGGCTTCTTAGGCATTATGAAACTTGCCGTCTTAGAAGCTTTAGCGTCTGTTCTTCTGTACTTAACTAATTTGTGCGCATCTGTAGCAACAAAGGTTAAATCCTCTTTTGAAAGTTGAAAAAACACACCTGACATTACAGGTCTTAAATCATCGTTTCCGCTTGCAAAAATTGTTTTGTCAATAGCATTGAACAATAATTCTCCTGCAACGGTAAGGTTTGTAGGAGATTCTACCTCTGGAGTTTTTGGAAACTCTGCTCCGTCCTGACCAGGTAATTTATATTTACCATAATCAGATTTAATTTCAATTGCTTTTTTCTCTAAATCAATAGTAAAAGTAAGCGGTTGGTCTGGTAATGACTTTAAGGTGTCTAGCAAAAGTTTGGCTGGAATAGCAATAATTCCTTCTTCTTTACAATCAACCGTAATTTTGGTGACCATAGTCGTTTCTAAATCTGACGCAGTAACTTGAATTAGATTTTCGCTAATTTCAAATAGAAAATGGTCTAGAATAGGAAGTGAATTGTTTCCATTTAAAACACCGCTAATGTTCTGTAATTGTTTGAGTAATGAACTACTCGATACTAAAAATTTCATATCTGCTATCTTTATCTATAGCAAACAAATTTATAGCTTTTGCGAAGGTAAAATTGAACTTTTTTGCATTTACTTTTCAACAGTTGTTGATGACTTTAAGTCCTTCAAACTCGGCACCAATTTATCGAAAGTAAAGTTCTGAAC
Source organism: uncultured Flavobacteriales bacterium (assembly GCA_913059105.1). Taxonomy (GTDB): domain Bacteria; phylum Bacteroidota; class Bacteroidia; order Flavobacteriales_E; family Vicingaceae; genus NORP294. Next base: position 4,917 of record CAJXRL010000175.1, on the reverse strand, counting down.
TACTGGATAAACATTTTTGCCAAGGTGGCTTGTATAAATATACATTCGTTCAGGGTGGTAATCAATTACTTTTCCGTCCAAAAGAGACCCTTCCTTTACAGGCATATTGTATGTCTTAATAATAAATTCTTTGTTGTCATTCATTGTAATCTTAACGATGTGACGAGGTAAAACAGAATAAACAGAATCAATGATATCTGCAGAAGTTTGTTGGTCAAAGTATTCATAATACACTCCAGAGAATTCTTTCAAATATGGAACTGCAATTTGAGGAGACAATTCTTCCGTGCTATTTTCATTCAAATTAGTCACTTTAAACTTGCCTAATTCATATTGCTCAAGTTTGAATGAGTCCAATGTATCATTAGCATGTTTTACTTCAACACTTTTAATATCTTTTGGATTACACTTCATCACTACTCTGTCTTTCCAAAGTGTGGGGTCAATGAAAAATCGAGTGCCAAGGTAACCTCTTTCCATAATCATATGGGTGATGTATGGTTTGGATGATTTTTTTCCGTCTTTTTCAAGAAGCATGTTTGTTCCTAATCTACTAGCAGTAGGGTCGCCGATGTACCAAGTTTTAGCAGGTTTGCTGTCTGTAGTATAGAATTCAACTTTGGTAGCGCCTGTAGCCAATCGTTTAATGATGTGTTCCATTTGGTCTTTAGCTACAACCCCACTGACTTTAATGTCAGACAATGTTTTTAAAATTAAATCAACTCCGTCTTTTCTTGCTGGGAAGCTATTGTTAACTATCCATTCCGATGCATTGACTCTTGTAAGTAATAGTTTTTCCCCACTTGCTCGACTCAAAAATATTTTACTAACGGCTGCTGTGTCTTCAATTGCAAAGTCTTTATAATCTTCAGTGTTGTTTGAAACAAAGCTATTTTTTTCATCCAATAAAAAATAGGCAGTAATGGCAAAGACTACAAGAATGATTAATCCGATTAAGTTTTTCATCTAGTATATCTTCTTTTTCTGATGGTATGTAATATTAGTCCAAAGAGAACTGTAAGTAGAATTGGAATCAAAGTGGTGATCAATTGAATTTGAACTCGATTTTCTTTGATTTTCTGTGTATTCAGTAATCTAATCTTAAAGCTTTTGTTATTAGACAAGATTAAACCACTTTTGTCTACCATGTAATTTATAGCATTAATAAAAAACGCTTTGTTTCCATAAGTCTGTTTCGTGTATTTGTCGAACCCAAGCGCAAAGAACTGATTACTAGCTTCATCGAATTCATTTTTGATCAAGTCCCCATCTGATATAAATAGTTGTTTTGTCGAGTCACTTTTTTCTTTGAAATTAATTTGCGTTGACTTTGTAATATTTGGAGTCAGTCTGTTTTTATAAATAGATTCAAATTCACCTTCTACAAGAACAGCAAGCGGAATGTCTTTTTTGTTGTATTGCTGCACAGGAGGCTCGTAACTTAACATGTTTAGACTAACTCGAGTAGGTGCTTTAACTATTTTAGTAGCTTCAGAGGTAGAAAGTAGTACAGTCTTTTTCAAATCACTTTTACCAACTACGTCAATACTGCCCATGAATTCCGCTTTCACCACATCCAAGTTTTTATTAATGGGGTGGTCGTTCTTGCTAAATAAGAAAGGGAAATACGGCCAAGGATATAATTTTGTTTTTACTTGATTGCCATACTTGCCATCCACCACAGGAATCGGAGCAGAGCGCAAATCCATTACCAAATTTTTATTAAACCGGACTCCGTATTTAAAAAGTTGGTCGTCTAAATTTAAATTTTTAGAAGTAGCTAGAATTGTATGGTTGTTTTTAGAATTAAGGCTATCCATATCTGCAAAAACTTGGTCTATTAACCAAATTATTTTTCCGCCATACATCAGGTACTGGTCAATAATGAATTTATCTTTTTCGTTAAAACTAGAATCTGGAGCAGCGATAACAATAAGGTCATAGCGTTTTTGTAAAACTGCGTTGGTGCTGTCTTGGTTGGTGTACAGTCGCTCTTGTAAGCTGTTTACATTGCCTTTAATAGCAACTCGCTCAACATTGTAGTATTCTCGAAGCGAACCCATAATGTCCGCTGTTTCGTATTTGTTCAATTCTCCATGTCCTTCAATAAAAGCAATGCGCTGAACCGAAGGAGTTGATGCTTTTTTAATACCAAAGGCTAATTCATATTCTAAACTTTCAATTGATTGGTTGAGAATTAATTCTGGCTGACCACCAAATTGACTTTTTAGCAATTGAACTGCAATCTCTACCTCGCCATAACTTATGATTGCTCCTGGCCAAACAATTTTTTGGGAAACTCCGTCTTCGTCTTTTATGTTTAAGTCTGTTGGCCTTAGCCCTTTTTTGTAGAGATTTTTATACGTTTCGTCTCGTTCATTTTTGTCAACAGCTGCTGATGGGTTTATGAATTCAAAATCTATCTTTCCATCAGAATATGCTTGAAATTCATCTAGCATTTCCTTGGTCTCATTGCGCAATCGTTTGAAAGAAGCAGGAAAGTCGCCTTCCAAATAAACGGTTATGTAGATGTCATTTTCTAAACTTTCAATTAACTGCTTAGTTGGTTCTGATATCGAATAGCGTTGTTCGGTAGTTAAATCAAAACGCTTAAAAACGACAGAGCTTATCATGTTGAGTAAAAACAGAATGCCTAGCCCAATAAAAAAGCCGATGATATCTTTAGTTCTTGTCTTTCTCATTACCAATTTCTTGAGCTAAGTTTTAACTTGGTTAACATAAAAAAGAAAGCAATCACCGAAAAGAAATACAATGCATCGCGGCTGTCGATAACCCCTCTGCTCATTGAACCATAATGTTCGCTAATTCCTAATTTTTGGACGAGCAAGTCGAAATTTCCGAAAAGTGCAAGCGAGCTTATAAAGTCGAAGCCTATGTACGCGAAGAAGCTAATGAAAACTGCGATAATAAATGAAATCACTTGATTGTCAGATAACGAAGATGAAAATAGTCCAATAGCAACAAATGCTGAGGCTAAAAATAACAAACCTAAATAAGAGCCCCAAGTTCCTCCTTGATCTAGGTTGCCTTCTGGAGCACCCAATTGATAAACGACAACGTAATAAATGAGTGTAGGCAACAACGAAAAAAGTACTAAAATGACTCCTGCTAAATATTTTGCACCTATAATATGAAGATCTGTTATAGGTTTGGTAAGCAATAATTCGATTGTCCCGGTCTTGTTTTCGTCTGCAAACAATCGCATAGTAATTGCAGGAATAAGGAACATGAACACCCAAGGAGCTAAACTAAATAAAGGGCCTAAAGTGGCATACTCATTGTCTAACACGTTGTAATCACTTGGAAAAACCCACATAATAAGGCTCATTATTGTTAAAAAAACAATAATAACAATGTATCCAATTAAGGAGCCTAAAAACGACTGAATCTCTTTCTTTAACAGGCTGAACATGTGCGCTGAAATTTAAGCAGCAAACTTACCAAAAAGGCTTGCTAAAAGGAAGTTTCATTATAAGTGTTGCAGTTAAAAAATGTAAAATATTAAATGCTTAAAACAGTTACCTTTGGGGCTAAAAATTTTTTGGTATGAAGGTTCTGAAATTTGGTGGCACTTCCGTAGGGTCTGCCGATAGAATAAAAAAAGTAGCAGCTCTAATCTCAAATGGAGAAGCAAAAGTTGTAGTGTTGTCTGCAATGTCAGGCACAACTAATTCTTTGGTGCAAATCGCAAATTATCTTTTTGAGAAGAAGAATGACCTAGCAGCACAACTTATTGAAGGCTTACGTTCGCAATATTTTGACGTCGTAATGGAATTATTTACGAAAGAAGAATCACAAGAAATCGTAAAAGAGTTAATTAACTCTCATTTTGATTTTTTACAAGGTTTTACACAAGATTCTTTTACGATTCACGAAGAAAAGGCAGTGCTTGCACAAGGGGAGTTGATTTCAACTGCGTTATTGCATTATTATCTTAAAGAGCAAGGAATATCTTCCTGCTTGTTACGTGCATTGCAATTTATGAGGATTGATAAAGACTTAGAGCCAGATCATTTTTACATCAAAGAAAACTTAAATCGTTTATTGAATGAAAATGAAGGCGAACAGCTTTTCATCACTCAGGGATTTATTTGTCGAAATACCTATGGCGAAATTGATAACTTGAAACGAGGTGGTTCAGATTACACGGCATCATTAATTGGAGTGGCCCTAGAGGCAAATGAAGTTCAAATTTGGACGGATATAGACGGGATGCATAATAATGACCCGAGGGTGGTTGATGAAACTAACCCAATTAAGCAATTGTCGTTCGATGAGGCTGCTGAGTTGGCTTATTTTGGAGCTAAAATTTTACACCCTTCAAGTATATTGCCTGCTAAAAATGCTAATATTCCAGTACGACTGAAAAGTACATTGTCTCCTGATTCTCCAGGAACTTTAATTACTAAAGAGGCGGATGGTAGAGGAGTGAAAGCAATAGCTGCAAAAGATGGAATAAGTGCCATTAAAATAAATTCTGGTAGGATGTTATTGGCATATGGATTCTTACGAAAGGTGTTCGAGATATTTGAATTATACACCACTCCAATTGACATGATTACTACTTCGGAAGTTGCAGTTTCAGTAACCGTGGATGATGCAACTCAGCTTTCAAATATTCAACAAGAATTGGAAAAATATGGTGCTGTAGAAATAGATTCAGGTCAGACAATTATCTGCGTTGTTGGCGACTTTATTAAAAAAGAGAAGGGAATGGCAGCAGATATATTGGATAAGTTTCGAAATATTCCTATTCGCATGATTTCATATGGTGGCAGTAATCATAATATTTCATTTTTGATTAATACCAGTGACAAGGAATTAGCATTGAAAAGCTTAAATGAGTTACTGTCTCTTATACACATCTGACGCTGCCGACGATCTACTCTGTGTAGA
>CAJXRL010000174.1 GCA_913059105.1 uncultured Flavobacteriales bacterium | reverse complement strand
TCATTCACGAACGCCTTCACGGTAGCGATTCCTTGCAACGTTTCTTCTACAATTACATTGGAATCAGCAATTTTGTCTTGGGCTTCTTTTGAAAGTGCTTTGATTTTCTTTCCGAAAATAATAGCAATTACAATCACCACAGGAACCAAGGCTAGCATTAATAAAGTCAGCTTTCCTGAAATATAGGTAAGCAATCCAATGCCAAGCGCAATAACTAAAATTTGACGTAAAAACTCAGCGATCGTTGTGGTTAAGGTCTCTTGAAGCAGTGAAATATCAGAAGACATTCTACTCGTTAACTCTCCAACTCTGCGTTCACTGTAAAATGACATTTTTAATTTCACCAAATGATTATACGTATCCTGGCGCAGTGCCGCCAATGTTTTTTGCGTTACAATGGCAAAAAGGTAAATTCTGAAGAAGGAAAAAACAGCGTTAAGAAAGAAAACGCCTAATAAAATTAAGGCGATTTTGTTAATGTCCTCTACCAAGTCTGACTTTGCAGCATCAACCAATTGGCCGGTGAAGTATGGGAATACCATAGAAGCTAAACTGCTTAGGAGTAGAAATATAAGCCCAATAGCGAAAGTGCCTGAATACGGTTTTACATACTTAAAAAGACGAAGAGATTTAGCTAAACCCTCTTTAGTTATCTTTTTTTTAGGTTCATCGTTCTCTTTTTGACTTCTTCTTCCGAATTTTGCCATGGAAATTTTTTGTGCAAAAGTAACCATTCATTGAATCCAAAAGGTGTAAAAAAAAATACTATACGATGTTTGGAGAATGATTAAAAATTACTACTTTTGCCAACCGTTTTAAACGAAAACAGAAACAGAGATGAAAAGAACATACCAACCTTCGAAAAGAAAAAGAAGAAATAAGCACGGATTCAGAACAAGAATGGCGTCTGTTAGTGGTAGAAAGATTTTAGCTAGAAGAAGAGCGAAAGGTAGAAAAAGCTTAACTGTTTCTGCTGAACCAAGAGCATAATATAGATAATATATATAATCAGAAAGGAGCTGCATGTATGCAGCTCCTTTTTTTATGCCCATTTTTTTCTGTACCGGATAATTAAAAAAGAATGCAGTTCGTTACCAAAGCTTAATTTTGATAAATACTGAAATTCTAAAAAATGATACGAGTAGCGATAAATGGATTTGGGAGAATTGGAAGAATGACAACAAGAGTATTGTTGGAGCGCGAGAATGTGCAAGTGATTGCCATTAACGATTTAGCCGATACAGCTACTTTGGCACATTTATTCAAATATGATTCGGTTCATGGAGGTTTCAATGGTATCGTTGAAGCGAAAGGAAACGAGGTGATTATTAATGGAGATAGTATCGCTTTTTCAAAAGAAAGAGATCCTGAAAGTTTGCCTTGGAAAGAATTAAACATTGATATGGTAATTGAATGCACGGGGCTTTTTAGAACAAGAGAAACGGCATCGAAGCATTTAACTGCTGGGGCGAAAAAAGTAATTATTTCAGCACCTGCAAAAGATGCAGATATTAAGACGGTCGTATTAGGAATTAACGAGGCGATTTTAGATGGTTCTGAAAAGATAGTATCCAATGCCTCTTGCACCACAAATTCGTTGGCGCCATTAGTTAAGGTGATTGATGAATTGTGCGGAATTGAAAGTGGCTATATCACAACTGTTCATTCATACACTGGTGACCAAAAACTGCACGATGCTCCACATAGAGATCTGCGAAGAGCGAGAGCCGCAGCGGTAAGCATTGTTCCAACGACTACAGGTGCAGCCAAGGCCATTACCAAAATATTCCCTCATTTAGAAGGCAAGTTGGGCGGAGCAGGAATTAGAGTTCCAGTGCCAGATGGTTCGTTAACTGACTTTACGTGTGTAGTGAAAAGTCCAAAATCGGTTGAAGTAATTAATGCAGCCTTCAAAAAAGCGTCAGAAGGTGAATTGAAAGGCATATTGGCATATACAGAAGATCCAATTGTTTCAATTGATATAGTAGGTAATCAACATTCAAGCATTTTCGATGCGCAACTTACTTCTGTTATTGGCAACATGGTAAAAGTAGTTGGTTGGTACGATAATGAAATTGGCTATTCTAATAGACTTGGAGATTTAGTTCAAAGAGTTGGGTAAGAAGACTATTCTTTTATTAATTTAGAAACCCCAAAGCTATTTTGCGAGGTTAATTGCAATAAATAAATACCTTTCGGCAAACTTTCGATATTAATAGTTTCTCTTTCTGAATTCAGTGGTTGAGATTTGACTTTGTTTCCGAATAGGTCGTAAATTTCAATTAATGAATTTTGTAATTTGCTTTCTGTACTAATTTCAAGATAATCATTAACAGGATTAGGAAAAATTGAAAATTTTAGATCCCTATTGGCTATTTCATTTAATCCAACCGTAAAAATTGAGTCTGGATATGTATTTCCATAATGCACTCCGTTAATAATTGCTCCCGTGAGTTGTTCATATGTAATAGTTTGATATGGGACTCCAAAGTCTATCGAATTGTCGTAGAAGTATGTTCTTCCAAATCCAATAACATATGTAGCAAATGTATATTTGCTCGGACAAATTGGGGAAAAGGTTTCGACTATTAAATTATTGACTACACAGAAGTTGTTCTCTGGAAGAGACTTCGAAATTGCATTGAAAGTAGTATCTAAATTTACATATATTGGTTTAGAATCAAATCCATTATTAGCTGGAGAAGTTGAGATGTTTCTTTGAAAATTAACATGGTCTAAAAAACTCGCTCTCGGGATAGTTATAGTATGATTACTAGTATAGGAATATGTGGTATCATTGTACCAGGCATCATTTCGTATTCTCCTATCAAACAGCTTTGTAGAATAAGATAAATTGCTTCCAGTGATTTCGTTTTGAATTACTATTTTCTTAGTATGGATTATATTGCCAAACCTGTATGAAAAGTGGTTAATGCAGAAATAAACTCCGCCAACTGTGTACTTGTAAAAATCTTCTACTTTTGGCAGAACTTCACCAAGACCTTTGCTATTATTTCCTGAAATATAAAAGTGAGAATGGTCCATAGAGTCAATATTAGGATACTGCAGCAATCCGTTGTATTTAGAAAGCACAAAAGTGTCTGATTTAGAAGTTACTATTGTTTTGATAGAGTCCAAGGTTCCCAAAATGTTTCTTAACCCCGTAAATACAATCTGCGCTGAATCATTAGAATTCGAATCAAAGAGCCATTTTTGACGCAAAGCGCTTTGAGGTTTAAGTTTAAATGAAAATGAGTTGCTTGCAAGATAAATGGTTCCGTTTGGTGATTCTCGGATGCTGTCAGAAATAAACGAGGATTGGCTGTCACGATGATATCCAGAAATGTGATTTTGCGTTATTATAGTATCTATTCGTTTAACAATTTTATTGAAATGCAGAATTGTGTCTCCATTAGATATGGAAGTCGAATCAATCCATATAGTTCTTTCAAAGCGGTTATTGTTATATCGGTAATTAACAGAGTCTGTTTTAGAAAATAGATTCCAATTTTGGGCTGTTAGAATTGTAGTTGTGCAGCATACAAATAGGAGAAAAATGACTTTTTTCATAGAAAGATAAGTTAACGATAGGTTAAATATGAGCATTATTGCATTGGTAAAGAGAGTGTAAAGAGAGTGTGTTATGGTGATTTCTACCTCAGTGCACCTTGTTTCGGAGAGACTATAAATGGTTTAAAAGCATGTTTTAATTCTGATTAGAATATTTGAATAGGGTGGTTACTTAGTAGAGAAAGTTGGTTCAATAAAGGTTTTTGCGTTATTTTTACAATGAATGAATAAGTTAAGGTTCCTAATTTTTGCGCTTTTTTTAATGCTTTCTTATCAAATGACTGCGCAACCAACTTCATGGGTGCTCAATTTTGGTTCCGTTGTAGGAGATCAAGCGACTGCAATTACTGAAGATCAGACAGGAGATATTATTACAGTAGGAATAATAGATGACTCGGTCAATTTTTCTTGGAGAGGAACTAACTATATCTTGTTACCTTGGAGAGGGAATTGTTTTATTTCAAAGCAAAATGTCAATGGGCAATTAATTTGGATAAGGCATATTGGTGGCAGCGGGAGCATGCATGTAAGAGATGTAGCTACAGATGCACAGGATAATTTTTACATTACAGGTTCTTTTTCAGACACGGTCGATTTTAATCCATCATCAAATAATTTCGACCTTATTTCAACAGACCCTCAAGGAGATATTTTTGTTGCAAAATATGACAATTGGGGAAATTTAATATGGGCAAAAAGCATAGGAGGCTCGGGAAACGATTATGCTTCAAGTATTGTAGTTGATCAAGACTCAACTGTTTTTATTGCAGGAGGCTATGTAGGAGTCGTAGATTTTGATCCGGGGGTCGCTATACGTCAAATTACCGGGAATGCTGTTCAAGACGCTTTCTTATTAAAACTAGACCATGCAGGAAATTTTATGTCCGTATACCCTTTTGGAGGGGCTGGGGTTGATTTTTGTACCGATTTGGAACTGGATAATCAGGGGAATTTAATGGTAAGCGGTAATTTTGAGTCTCAAGTAGATTTTAATCCAACAAATAGCACTGATACATTATCTTCTTCAGGTTCTTCAGATGCTTTTATTCTAAAAGTAGATAGAAATCTTTCTTTTGGTTGGGTAAAAAAAATCGGTGGAACAATGTTAGATGCAATCCTTGCTTTGGAGATTGACGACAATGGCAAAATATATCTTGTAGGATCGTTTGAAGGGAACTGTGATTTTGATCCAGGAATAGGTGTACGTCGGCTAACGGCTGGTAATACAGATGGATTTGTTCTGCAATTAAGTTCTGCAGGTAATTATAATTGGGTAAATAAAATTGGTGGAAGTAGAGATGATCAGGTTGTAGATATTGCAATAGATCATCAACACAATGTGTACGTAACAGGTTATTTTAGGGATACCGTAGATTTTGATCCGGATACTTCCATTTCATTTAATTTAGTAGCACAAGGAAATTACGATCATTATATTTCTCAACTAGATACATCAGGGGCTCTTTCTTGGGTGCAACATTTTACTGGGAACATATCAAGTTCTGCTAACAGCGTTTTTGTTGACAATAGAGATAATTTGTATACGGTAGGAAGTTTTCAAGGAACTGTGGATTTTGATCCGTTTAGTTCAGTCAAAAATAGAACGGCCGTTGGGCAAAATGATGTTTTTATTCAAAGACATACCCCTTCGCCACTGGTCAATCTACTAGAGCTCAATGAAGCAATAAATAGGAATGTAAAAGTGTACCCAAACCCCAGTCAAGATAGAATTAGAATTGATTTTGAAAAAGAGTACAAAACCATTGAAATGAAGGTTTACAATATAAATGGAACACTGATGCAAGAGCAAAGTTATTTGAATTTGCAGCTAATAGGAGCAGATGTTGAAGGAGAGAACGGAATATATTTTGTTGAACTTCTTCTAAACGGGACAGAGCGGAAGACATTGAAAGTAATAAAAAAGTAGAATTAGAAAATTAATGCAAGAAAAGCTCGATAATTTCTACCTTAATCAAGAAGAGCCCAATCAGTCTTGTTTTTTGGCATTGAGAGAATTAATACTCAGTTATCATGAAGAGATAACTCCTGATTTTAAATACGGCTTACCTTTTTTTATGTTTAGAGGCAAAATGTTTTGCTACTTGTGGAAAGATAAAAAGACCAACCAACCCTATATTTCATTCGCTGCAGGAAATAGAATTGAGCACAGCTCTTTGTTTCAAGGAGACCGGAAACGGTTCAAATTGCTGTTTATTAATCCGATACAGGATATTCCAGTAGAAGTAATTCGAGAGGTTTTTGATTTGGCAATGGACACATATTGATTTACTCAAGAATCAAGATAATGTACTAGGTGTGTTTTTTGTAATAAAATCTGCACAAGCTGTCTCTTATACACATCTCCGAGCCCACGAGACAGGCAGAAATCTC
>CAJXRL010000173.1 GCA_913059105.1 uncultured Flavobacteriales bacterium | reverse complement strand
ACGAGATTTCTGCCTGTCTCGTGGGCTCGGAGATGTGTATAAGAGACAGGGCATTTGTACATCCATTAGGACTACATCGAAATTTGTAGCTTTCATTAAATCAAAAGCTTCCTGGCCATTTACAGCTTCGACTATGGTAAGATTTGCCTTAGATTGAAGGATGTCTCCAGCTACTATTCTATTGAACTCATTGTCATCAACAACCAGAACGTTTATTCCGTCTAATATTGAGCCATCAACGTCATTCTTCAAATTGGTTCTTTCGCGTAATAAGTTTTCATCCCCAGGAACAAAGTTAAGATGTACAGAGAACGTTGTACCAATGCCTTCTTCACTTTCAATAGTAATGTTGCCACCCATTTTTTCGACCAATTGTTTGGAAATACTTAAGCCCAATCCGGTGCCACCGTACTTTCTGTTATCTGAAACATGAGCTTGGGTAAAATTCTTAAAAACTTCCTTCAACTTACCCTTGGAAATCCCTATCCCCGTATCCGAAATAGAAATTTTCACTTTGTCCTCAACATTTATAACGGTAATTGATACACTACCGTTCTCTGTAAATTTTATGGCATTACCTATCAAATTTATTAATACTTGTGATAGTCTAAATGGGTCACCAAGTACAACATTTTTGACATCTGAGGAAATTGAAGATTTTAGTTCGAGGCCTTTATCTGCGGCTCTATGCAATAAGGTTCTTTTTACCTGATCAATCGTGTCGCTTATAGAGAAATCGATATTTTCAAGTTCCATCTTCCCTGCTTCAATTTTAGAGAGGTCAAGTATATCGTTTATAATGTGCAATAAATTTTCCGATGATAATTGAATGCCCTTTACATAGTCTCGTTGTTTATCATTCAACTTGGTGTCTAATACAAGGCTAGTCATGCCCATCACTGCATTCATTGGAGTTCTGATTTCGTGACTCATATTAGCTAGAAATTGTCGTTCAAAAGCTTCGCTTTCTTCGGCTCTTTTCTTTTCTTTCTCTGCCTGAACTTTCAACGCTTCTGCTTTTAAAATCGCTTTTTCGGTCTTTTCTTTTTCTCCTTCAAGTTTCTTTTTTGCTCTAAAAATAAAACGATAACGATTCCATAATCCAATAATCAAAATTAAAAGAGCTATTCCTGTAATTAAGAATATGTTTTTCCTATTCCGAACTACTTCCATTTTAGCTTTGTTCTCCAACGCTATTTTTTCAAGTTCAATTTCAGCTAATTCATTCTCTTTTTCCATTTCAATTTTCAGCAAGGCTTCACTGCTAGCTAAATCACTGATGTCTTTTTGTAGTTCATAATTTAAATTGGCATATTTTAAGGCGTTTTCAACCTCTTTATTTCTAATGCTTAATTCCAATAATCGCCTCGAAGATTGCAACATAAATGGCACATAGCCCACCTCTTCTGCAATTGTTAAGGCATAAACGTATTGCTTTATTGCTTCTTCTTCATGATTTTGTCGTTCTAAGAGCTGTCCGTAACGATAGAAAAAATTCGATTTATAATAGATGTTATGGTTTTTACTCAGCTTAAATTCAATTCCAGCTTTATTCATGAAATAAATAGAGCTATCCGATTCTTGTTTAGATTCTTTGATTGTGCCCATCGCTCGATAATAACTGTGCTTGTTATTTTTTTTCAGCTTATTTAATAATGCCGGATAGAGTTGGGTATAAAACTCACTGTACTCATCAAATCGATTGTCGCGAATTAAAGAAGACAAATAAATTGCCGTACTCATGCGAATTAATTCGGTATGTATTGAATCACTATTAACTTCCCGACTGGCGTAATCCAATATTTCAAATATTACGTCCTTATTTTCTATTTTTGATTTGAAATTATCGCCAATCGAGATCTTTTCTAATATGGCTAAATAAAGTCTAGTAGTATCAACGGAAAAGTTTTCCTCTAGAAGTTTTATTTCTAAATCTTTGTAATAATTTGCTTTCTCAACGTTATAACTTAGAGAATAGAAACGAGATAATTTTGAATACGAGTCAACCATCAGAGAATCGTTAGCGTCAACCATTGATCTTTGCAATTGATCCATGTATGCTCTATATTCTTCGACTCTAACTGAATGTGTTTCATTTCTGTTGGGAATTATTTGCTCTTCTTGAGCAAAAGCTGAATTTCCGAGAATGAAAAGAAGTAGAATAAAACCTTTGATAAATGCCTGCATTATTTTTTGTTAGTCAGCTTTAAACGAATAAAATAATTAACGCGGAAAAGATATAAAATATAAGCGAAGCAATGAAATTTATATAATTAGCGCAGTTTCTTATTGATTAAAAAAGACTTAAATAATTGGATTTATTGCAGCCGGTCAAAGTTCGAAATGTGCTGCAGTTTTCAATATGGAATTTTATTACTGGCTAGAATAGAATATTCAAATTACTCTTCTTTCTCAAAATATATTTTGTAAAACTTTCGTCCGTCACTTTCAACTCCACGCTCTATCATGTCTTTGTTCCCGTGAATGTATACGTGGAAATTCTTGTCCAATTTTAGAATGCTTTTGAAAAATTTTGACTGTTTTTTTACAGCTTGGTCAGAGATATCGAATTCATCTTTAATTTCAATTTCGTTTGCTTCTCGAAAATTACTGTCGTACGAACGAAAGGAATTAATGACCTCTTCATTCTGGAAAACGGTTTCTTCAAAGTCTTCTTTGTTGAAACTTTCGTTGCTTTTGAAATATTCAACAGATCGATTTAGAATGTCAATTTTATCGGTTCTTTCCATCTCAAAATCTTCATCCATCTTTTCAGTAACATAGCTTTTAGCAATATTCAGGAAGGTCTTTGTATGATGAAACTCGTCGCTGCAAGGTTTTAAGTTTAAGAAGTTGTCTTTCCAGTATTTAGCTTCCTCTTCTTTGTTTGCTTTGTCTACAATAGCAACCTTGTAACCATCATTTCGGCCTTGATTAAAAACAATACAACCTTTGTCAAGTTTGTCTACGTTAATGCCATTTACAGCATAAATGTTTGGATCCTCTTCTTCATTCTCAACCAATAAAAAAGGATGCGCGGTCTCCGCTTTAAAAATTCCTACCGCTTCAACAGTTTCATCGTTTAACTTTAAATTCGAAAAACGAACTACAAATAAATCTCCCGGCTTAATGTTTGGGTGAATGCTCAAATCAAAAAGATACTGGGCGATTTTAATACTGTTTTCTAAAAAAGGAATTTTATCTTGAAAGATTGATTCAGAATACTTAAAAACAGGATTCATCTCAAAATCACCTCCTGAAAAAGTAAAGTTGTAAAGCTCATGTGCTACAAAAGGTTTTAAAAAGTATCGTAATAGCAACTCTTTCAAGCCTTCATCGTCAGGCGCAAGAGTGGTATTGGATAAATGTAGTTTCCCTTCGTTGTTTTTATTGCCTACATGGTGTGTAGCCAATTCTTCAATTTCGCAGTAATTATAGTTGAACATACTTTTGTTTTTTCGGAAGGCAAAAGTAAGCTATGTGATTTGATCTTTTAAAAGACTTATTCGTAAGAATAGTTCAATTGTTCACTATTTAAAAAATCTTACTTTAGGGCTATGATGCCAAATTGGTTGTACATTAGTTTAGTTGTTGTAGTTATCTACATAGTTGTTAGTGTGTTGTTATACTATTTACAGGACTATTTGCTCTTTAAACCTGAAAAATTGGATAAAGATTTTCAATATTTTTATGACAATCAGGAGGTAGAAGAATATAACATTAAAACAAGGGATGGAGCGTTAATTAATGGATTGCATTTTAAAGTGGAAAAACCTAAAGGAGTTGTGCTTTACTTGAAGGGCAACTCTAAAAGCATGAAAGGCTGGGGGAAATTTGCTGTGGACTTTACACGTCATAGCTATGATGTCATTATGATTGACTATCGTGGTTTTGGAAAAAGTACAGGCAGGCGAACACAAAAAGCCATTAAAAATGACCTTCAGCTCATTTACAATAAAATGAAGGAGAAGGTAGATGAGAAGTATATTATTCTTTATGGTAGGTCGTTAGGTTCTGGTTTCGCTACAAAATTAGCTTCTACTAATGAACCTAGAATGTTGATTCTGGATGCGCCTTATTATAGTCTGAGAAAGGTAACTGCACGATATGCTCCTTTTATGCCAATGTCTCTTATTCTTAAATATCCAATTCCTACCTATAAGTGGTTGAAGTATGTAGAGTGCCCAATTCACATTATTCATGGTACAAATGACAAATTAATTCCTTTTAAAAGTTCTGTTAAGCTGTCTAAAATAAAGCCAAATCAAACCAGACTTTATTCAGTGATTGGAGGCGGACATAAAAATTTAAATACCTTTGAATCCTATCATAAAATGTTGGCAGAAATAATAAACAACAAACCAATAGAAGTAGATTTAGGAACGACTAGTCATAAAGTAAAGCATAATTCAAAGGAATGATGAAAATGCTAAAACGAGTGGTTCTGTTTTTATTAAGCGGATATCTTTTGGTCGTGATCAGCCTTTATACCTTTCAAGAGTCATTGATCTTTATCCCGGAATCTTTAGAGCAAAATTATAAATACTCATTCTCTTCCCCAGTAAAAGAGTTCAACATCGAAAATAATGGAACATCCCTAAATGCACTACATTTTAAAGCAGATAGCTCGAAAGGAGTAATACTTTACTTTCACGGAAATGCAGGCAACCTAAGTAGATGGGGCACAATTATTCAACCATTGCTAAAGTATGATTATGACCTAATAGTTATGGATTATCGGGGTTATGGAAAGAGTCAAGGCGAATTCTCTGAAGAGCTGATGTACGGCGATGCACGGGTCTTCTATGATTACGCCAAAACACAGTACCCTGAGAACCAAATTATAGTTTATGGTCGTTCGTTGGGAACTGCTTTTGCTACTCATGTTGCATCAAATAATAATCCACAGAAATTGATTTTAGAAACCCCCTTTTATAGCATAGTTTCTGTCGCAAAGAATAAGTTTCCTTTTTTACCAATAAATTGGTTACTGAATTATCGTTTCGAATCGAACAAAATGGCGGATTTTGTTTCTTGTCCTACTTTGGTATTATTGTCAGGAAAAGATGAGGTAGTATCATATGAAAGTGGATTGAAATTGTCTCAAGAATTCAATCAAGTAAAAATGATAAACTTAGAGCAGGCAGGGCATAATAATCAAGCTCAATTTGAGCAGTATTGGTCCGCGTTGGAAGATTTTTTAAAGCATTAATTTTTCTGCTGCATCATATATTTAGCCAATAATTTATTAGTTGTAGCCTGAATTTTCTTTCTCATAAAGGTGGACCAACCCAACAAAAAACCACTTGTTCCAAGCGCCTGTCTAGTCCATTTCCACAAACTGAAATAGTCAGTATGGTGAATTATTTTCGCATCTTGAAATTCGAATTTTGAACTAATCTTATTTGTAACAGGCCTTTTGTTTGGTCCATACTTATACTGAGCTACCCATTCAGCGTGATGGTCGTTCAAAACGTTAAATGAAATAGTTGTTTCACTTTCTTTTCGTCTGCCTACAAGCATTTTCCACATCGATTTTGCCTTATCTCCATTTAGTTCTCCAAATGCTGGGTCTTCAAAAACAACATCTTCATGGTAACAAGCAATCATGGAGTCCGAATCTCCATCTGAGAAAGCTGTATAAAATTTTTGAATGAGCTCTTTATTCTGCATGAGTTGATTTTGATTAAAGATAGCTATTCTTCTGTTTTACTTGATTTGGCTTTTTTATGGGCACAAAAAAACCTCATCGATTGCTCGATGAGGTTTTTGAATGTGTATTACTTAATTTAAGTTTATCGCCTTAGGCGCTAAGCTATTTTCTTTTAATACAGGAGCTGTTTCTTTTACCAAAACATTCCCTTTAATTCTCAATACTTTTGAAGCAATTGTACCATTTGAAGATACAGTAACCGTTTTGTTAATCGGTCCAACTCCTGTCTCTTATACACATCTCCGAGCCCACGAGACAGGCAGAAATCTC
>CAJXRL010000172.1 GCA_913059105.1 uncultured Flavobacteriales bacterium | reverse complement strand
TCTACACAGAGTAGATCGTCGGCAGCGTCAGATGTGTATAAGAGACAGAAATTTGTGCTGAAATAACGATTTATAATTTGCTGGGAAGTAAGGTGTTCACGAAACAGATCTTGAACCAATCAAAAGTAAATCTTGATTTGTCGAGTTTAAAAGCTGATGTCTACCTTATTTCAATACAAACAGGAATTACTAACAAAGTTGTAAAGTGGAATAAACTCTAAATTTCATTGCAATTAACGCTAACAGAAGCAGTAGGGCATTGGCTCTACTGCTTTTTTTATTTTTTCCTTGCTTGCCCGTTAAATTGGTGAGGTATAAATTAATAGAAATACAAAAACCATTCAGTAGAGTTGTCAAATAGGGCAGGATGATAACTACAACATTGTTTGTAGCTAGTTGGTGGTAAATAGTATGCTCCCAGCTTATGAATATTAATACAGCCTTAATCAACGAACTAGCCTTTGGTAAAATGCATTTTCATTCCTTCGTGTGACTGCTTAAATCCTAAGTCTTCATAAAATTTTATCGCTTTTGGTCGTTTTTTGTCCGTTGTTAATTGAATCAAGTGTGCATTCCGTTGTTTTGCTCTATTAATTGCCCATTCAAACATTATTTTTCCAATTCCTAATCCTCTTTTATCCTTTCTAATTCTTACCGCTTCAATTTGCGCTCTAATTCCTCCTCGATAAGTCAAGTACTGTATAAATGATAGTTGAAGAGTACCAATTATTTCCAAATCTTCATTTTCAACAACAATTAACTCTTGATTTTCATCGGAATCAATATTCTCAAAAGCATTTACATATTCAGACGGCAGTGGAATATGAAAATTTTCCCTTTTCTTTCCAAGTTGGTCATCAGCAATCATTTCTACAATTACTATAACATCATTTTTGGTTGCTTTTCTAAAGTTCATTTTAATGTTTTATGGTTATTGCCTTCGCTTGAATTGTATTGATTACATTTTCAATCAATTATGGGTGTATTCATTCCTTACAAATAACACTATCAATTCTCCAAGCTCGTAAAATTGAAAGTTGAACCTATTGAAACTTAAATTCCTCAATCACTCCTTAACAACCAAAGCCTTTTTTCGATGGTAATGATGTTGAGAAATCTGACTTAAAAATACATTTGAATCCATCAATTCAAATTGCATTTTATTTTGGAGTTCAGAAAATAGGGGAGAACCACCACCTAATAATATTGGTATGGTGGTGAGTATCATTTCGTCAATTAAATCTTCCTTTAGGAAGCTTTGAATAGTTGCACCCCCGTCAATGTATAATCGATGATGTCCTTGTTGATGAATGTCGTGCAAAATATCTGTCAAAGAACCCTTCTTTAAAAATGCTTTCCCCTGATAGTTTTCGGGTATTTCAATCAGGGTATTGCTTAAAACATATACAGGCTTTGTGTAGGGCCAATCTATATCAAATGCACAGACAGTTTCAAAGGTAGTCCGTCCCATCACTAATGCATCAATGCGCCGTATAAAATTGGAATATCCCATGTCTTCGAGGTCGGGATTTGGTACCGTATTCAGCCAATCAATTCCACCATTTTTATCAGCGATATAACCGTCTAAACTGGTGGCAATAAATAAACTATTTTTTGGATTCGGATTTAGCATCTGGCAATTTTTCTTTTTATTCCAATTCTACCCTTAGCGATAACTTTGTCAATATAATCATTCGCTAGCGGCACCTTACAAGAAGTGCCTCCAACATCAACTGTAACTGTACCTATCTTTTTTGCTACCTCCTTTGATTTATCAGTCAACGATTCAACATACGTTCCTACAGCAATTACAAAACCGTTCATTGCATAACGAACTCTATTTTGGGCAACATGAATTTCTTTTTCAACTATTTCAAGCAGTTTGATATAGACCTGAGTATCTAACTTTTCATCTTCACTCACTGCGGCGTAATAGGCCAATGTTCCCCAACCGGCAGCTGAAGTGCTTTCAATATCTGATTGAATCCATTTTAAGCCCAATTCAAATCCATGTTTGGTTTCGGCAGTAATCCAAGGCACCGTGTATTCACTCAAATATGAAAAGTAGGCTTGGCTTACCCATAATTCAAGTTGTTGAGAAGTAATTTTTTTCTCATCGGCCATTAAACCAGCTAGATACATCGCGTCATAATTTCCGCTAGCAAAGAGTTTTAAAGATAGTTCATGGTTTTTCTTAGTCTTTTTCAAAATCTTTTTCAGGTCCTGGACTTTTACTCCAAATAATGGTTCTTTAGCTCCGAGTGTTTTATAGGTGTTTTTAGTTTTCTCATCACCATATTTTTCCAGCTCGGTTAGAATTTCTTCAGTCGTCATTGATTATTTTGTTTTAAGGTTGCGAGTGTTCCTGTGCCATTAATTAGGTGATAAGTAAAGATAATAGTTTCTCAGCAAAGGGGAAGCTTAGCAATATTGCTGAAATACACAGGTGCTGTAAAGGCTAACTCAAATTTTGATTGATTTGTGAAACTAAATAATATAAAAAGAGTATAAACTATAACAAAGCCTTTCAATATTGTCGAGAACTTTAATTTAAGCTGCAAGTATGGAAGCGTTATTTATAATTATACAGATGCATGATTGTAAGTAAGATACAATAGAATTGAAAATGAACCAAAAAAAGGAATGGAGATAAATATTAAACTCCCAATTGCCTAACTAAATATTATGATAGACTATAAATATATTCTAATTGTTGACAATAATGAACCGTCAAATTTTTTACACTCAGATGCAGTGAGGGATAGTTTCCCGAACTCTGAGATTATCTCATACACAAATTCCACAGTTTTTACTATTGCTTGCCTAGCACATAGTGAGTGGTTTGAAAATGAAACTTTATTATTATTAGACAGTAATATGCCAATTAATTTTGGCTATGATGTATTAGAAGAAATAGAAGAGGAAATTGACGATTTAGATCATTTGTCAGTTTTAATGGTAACTTCTTCTAACTTAAAAAGAGATGTAGAACGAGCTGTACGATTTTCCTCCATAAAAGGGTATGTAGGAAAACTATTGGGCGAAGCTAAAATGAGGGTTCAATTGGCTAACTCATAATATTACAGCTTGTACTTTAATATTATGTATTTAGTAAAATTTGCTGAAGCATCATACATCTATGATAATCTTATTCCATGTTTAGATCATCTTTATACAATTTTAATTCGCTGTATTTACAAATCCAAAAACATTGAATAATAAGCCATATTAATTTCATCCATTAATTTTAGTCGCTCGTTATTTTTATTAATAATTTTCTTGGATTCATTCCTTGCTCAAATTTTAATGATTGCGGAATCTTTCTGTACTTTTTTATGAATTCAAATCCTATTCATTTCAATGTTTTGTTTGACATATAGGACAAAGCATATGATTCACAAATCAACTTTTTGAGGTTCAATTTCTCGAAATAGAAGGGTAGTAATTTTTTAACAAGTTCAATTACAATTCCTTTTTCCCTATCAGTTGATTTCCTTAGGCGTAAATGCAAAGTAGCTTCTTTAGCAAATTTAATATCGTTTACGTTGGAGTGTCCAATTTGCTTCTTGTTGAGCACCCATGTCAAGGCATATTATTTTCATAATTTATTGAAGTGTTGTGTGATCCATTAGCATTTCTCTTAACCCTTTTTTTATAGGTTATTTCTTTAGGTCTATTTCCATGTGTATTAAAGAATAAGAATCAGACCCAAGCAATGAACAACAACTACATTAATATTATTTAATTGAATTTCTCATACAGCTATGCCCAATTTATCATTCATATTTTATGGAACTTCTTTTATGTTGAGTTCTGAGAGAATAAACAAGATTTTCTTTTGAAAAGCCTCTATTCTGCAGGTACAGGAAAACCTCTATCTCTCATTAAGGCTCCAATTTTTGCATCACGACCTCGAAATAGGCGGTATGCTTCAGCAGGATCCATCGAGTTTCTAGGAGCAAACAGATACTTCACTAGCTTAGCAGCCATTTCTTCGTCATAAAACCCCCCTGGAGCTTCAGCAAATGCTTCAGAAGCGTCTGCCGTTAAAACATCTGCCCACATATAACCGTAATATGCTGTTGCATAACCTTCGCCAGAAAATACGTGACCAAAATGAGGCGTTCTGTGTCGCATAGGTAATTCTTTAGGCATTTTTAACTCCGCAAGCGTTTCACGTTCAAATTTATCTACATCAATGTTTGTCGGGTCTGCAACGTGGAACTTCATATCCATTATTGCCGAGGCCAAATACTCCGTGGTAGAAAACCCCTGATTGAAAGTAGCTGCGTTTTTAATTTTTGCTCTTAATTCTTCTGGCATTGCTCCTCCAGTTTCAGGGTGAACCAAAAAGTTATTCATTACTTTATCTGTAGCTAGCCAACGCTCTAGTAATTGCGATTGAAATTCTGTATAATCTCTAACACCACCATTTAGAGCAGGGTACCTTACAGTAGAGGAGAAGAAGTGAAGCGCATGACCAAATTCATGAAAGAAAGTAGTGGCATCATCCCATGAAATAAGTAAAGCTTCTCCTTGAGCAGGTTTAACAAAGTTTGAATTGTTTGTAGCCAGAACATTTTTTTCTCCGTCAAAGGAAGAGTGACCTCTAAAGGTGTTTGCCCACGCTCCTGAACGTTTTCCCTCTCTTGCATAGGGGTCAAGATACCAAAGTCCTATGTTTTTGCCAGAAGTTTTATCGGTCACTTCCCAAACTTTTACATCTTCATGATAAACAGGAATTGTGCCTTCAGGGATTGATGAGAATTTGTAGTTAAATAGCTCACCTGCTACGTAATGCATCGCATCTGTTAATCTGTCTAGTGCGAGATATTGCTTTACTTCATCAGAGTTTAAATCATACTTCTCTTTTCGAACTTTCTCAGCATAAAAACGATAATCCCACGACTCAATGGTGATGTTATCTTCGCTTGCATCTGCTACCGCTTGCATGTCTTCAACTTCTTCGGCAACTCTAGCAATCGCTGCGGGCCAAACGGCTTCCATTAAGGCTATTGCGTTTTCAGGTGTTTTTGCCATTCGATCTTGTAAACGCCATTCTGCATAGTTTTTATAACCCAAAAGCTCTACTCGTTTACGACGTAACTTTAAGATATCTGCAATTAATTCATTGTTGTCATATTCGTCGCCATTGTCTCCTCTTGAATAGTAATTTGTCCAAACTTGTTGGCGCAATTCTCGCTGAGTAGAATAGGTTAAGAAAGGATCCATAGAGGAACGGCTATTTGTAATGGCGTATTTTCCTTCTTGTCCTTTATCCGTTGCTATTCTTGCTGCAGATTTAATATATCCTTGAGATAAACCTCCCAATTGGTCTTTGGTCAAATAAGTCACATAATTTTCTTCGTCATGTAATACGTTATTTGAAAATTTCGTGTATAAGCTCGATAACTCTTTGTTTATCGCAGCATAACTTGCCTTTTTCTCAGCGTCCAATTCTGCACCGTTCATAGCAAATCTCTTATACGTTAAATCTACAACTCTTTGTTGGTCCGCCGGAAGTGGATTTTCTAATGAAGCATCATACACAGTTTTTATACGTTGAAATAATTTTGCATTTTGTGTAATTTTGGATTGAAACTCGGAAAATAATGGGGCCAATTCAGCCTGAATATCTCTAAATTCTGGAGAAGACATGTTGGCACTTAAAATACCATAATACGCAGAGCCTCTTTCTAGTTCTTGCCCTGCACGTTCCATTGACTCAATAGTGTTTTTAAAAGTTGCAGCATCAGAAATATTAGCGATTGCTTCAATATCCTTAAGGTTCAACTCCATACCCTGAATCATGGCAGCTTTTACGTCTTCAATTTTCATAAGATCAAAATCCGGAACACCTCCATATGGCCCTGTCCATTCTTTTAACAAAACGTTATCTACCACAGGTTCTTTGTCTTCTATTGCATTATTACAACTAGCTAATAAAATTATACCTACAAATAGGAGTATTGGTTGTTTTGTTTTATGATACATTGTCATTGTGGTAAGTATAAGTTCTGTCTCTTATACACATCTGACGCTGCCGACGATCTACT
>CAJXRL010000171.1 GCA_913059105.1 uncultured Flavobacteriales bacterium | reverse complement strand
GAGATTTCTGCCTGTCTCGTGGGCTCGGAGATGTGTATAAGAGACAGGCTTATAATCAGTGATATTTTTAAGAAATCATCTGTAGTTAACGTTTTGTTTCATCGGCTTTTCGGCAGAAGTAAGAGCCTAAGTTCTTTTAAGTTTGGAATGATGACAGTTGTCGCTTCCTTTTCAGCTTTTTTTAACAATACTCCTTTGGTTGCTATGATGATGCCCTATACCAATAACTGGGCAATTAAAAACAAGGTAGCACCTTCTAAATTGCTAATTCCCTTGTCTTATGCAGCTATTTTGGGAGGTTGTGTTACCTTAGTTGGAACAAGTACTAACTTAATTGTAAATGGCTTGGCGATAGAGGCTGGGTTTGAACCACTTTCCATTTTTGACTTTACTGCGGTTGGCTTGCCCATGTTGGTGATTGGAATAATTTATCTGTTGTTTTTTGGGAATAAATTATTACCGAATACCCTTTCGGATAAAGAGGACGAGCAAGGAGTGAATCGTGAATATTTTGTAGAAGCGCAAATTAAATCGAATTCTAAACTAATCAGTGGAACGGTGGAATCTGCTGGATTTAGAGCACTGAAAGGTTTATATTTAGTTGAGGTTGTCAGAAATGAATCAAGTTTTAGCCCTGTGGCTCCAGACTTCATATTACAAGAAGATGACGCTTTGATCTTTGCTGGAGAAACCGGTGCTTTAGAAGGAATTAAGGAAGGTAACCTAGGCTTAACTCTCCCTAAAATTGTTAACCGTTTATTAGGGGAGAGGTCAAGTACCAATGAAGTGGTTGTTTCATTTAATTCATCTTTAATAAGGAAGAAGGTAAAAGAAACAGACTTTAGAGCTCGTTTTGATGCAGCTATTGTAGCTATACACAGAAATGGGGAACGCTTGTCCGGAAAAATTGGAGATATGGAACTAAAAGCGGGCGATGTTCTATTGGTATTTAGTGGAAGCAATTTTATTTCAAGGGCAAAGAACAATCGAGCTTTCTATATTTTGAGCCATACCGAGGAAGCAGAAGACATAAATGTTAAAAAGGTATCATTGGTCTTTGTTGCTCTGATTGCTTCTGTCGTTGTGTCTTCAGTTAGTTCTCTTTCATTATTCCTGTGCTTAGCTTGCGTATTGTTGTTAGGTATTTTACTCAAAATAATGCCTCTCAACGAGATTCGCAAGGGGCTAGATTTTGATTTAATTATTTTAATAGCTTTTGGGTTGGCATTTGGTAAAGCGATGATTAATTCTGGGGCGTCAATTTATTTGGCAGACGGCTTTTTATTGCTGCAGAACTACCTAAATCCTACTTTATTTTTAATGCTAATTTTCTTAATTACAAATGTATTGGCGGCTTACATAACAAATAAAGCTGCGGTTGCAATTCTTTTTCCCATATCGGTTTCTATTGCCATGCAACTGGGGTTGAATCCTATTCCATTTATCTTAATTGTGTCTTTTGGAGCAGCAGCTAATTTTATTACACCGATCGGGTACCAAACCAATTTGATGGTTTACGGGTCGGGGGGGTATAATTTTAAGGACTTTATGAGAATAGGTGGTCCATTAACCATAATCTATATGGTTGTGAGTGCTGTAATATTAGGGGCTATTTATTTTTAGACTTCAATTAATATTCAAATTGTATTTCACCAGGAATTATTGAGGATTTCAAATTTTATTACCCTTAATTGCTAATCCCAAAACATTATTGGTTCTTTTCACAGTCAGGTAGACAAATTATTAGGTTGACTTGTCAATTATACAAGGGCGCCTTTTTTATTCACTAAAACTTAAGACTATGAAAACAGTATTATTTTATTTTGCCATTTTGTGTTCTCAAATTTCTATATCACAAAGCTTTAAAGGAGCTGTCTATGACAAGGAATTCGAAGAGCCATTGCCGTTTACTAACATCTCTATTAAGGTTGATGGAGAGTTTCTAAGCGGCACGGCAACAGATTTTGATGGTTTATTTTCAGTTGCAGCTATTCCAGCTGGAATCATAGATGTCGAAATTTCATATGTTGGTTACGAGAGAAGTGCTATAACATTAGTTATTGAAGAAGGCGAAGTTGTAGAACAAAATATTTATTTATCTAAAGCTTCCTATTATATTAATGAAGTGGTAATTACTGCAGAACAATCTTTATTTGAATATAGTAATTGTGGTATTTCTTGTTGTTATGTATCCTGCTATGCTGAGATTTACTCCATCAATCCTAAAAAAGAAGAACAGTTGGCCGGTAGAGAATTGGGCGCTATGAAAGTGTTCCCAAATCCAAGTAATGGACACCAAGTTCAGATGGAGTATTTAAACCGAAAAGAAGATGAAGGATTGGCAAATGTGCAATTATTTACTTCTTCTGGTAAAAAAATTCATGTAGAACTCATGTATCTATCTGAGGGGCTGAATAGAATTCAATTACCATTTATAGCAAGCTTAGCAACTGGAACTTATTTGTTACAAGTTAATTTAAATGGAAATTTTAATACCCAGCTTGTTACTGTAATTCGTTAAGAGGATAATCAATTAATATAAAAGGGCTTCAATGTACATTGAAGCCCTTTTATATATTTAAATAGAATTCTGGCTAGAGTGTTTGTTTCACTTCTACTTCTTCGTATGCTTCAATGATGTCGCCTTCTTTAATGTCGTTGAACTTATCAATGTTCAATCCACATTCATACCCTTTAGCAACTTCTTTCACATCGTCTTTGAATCGTTTCAATGATCCAAGAAATCCTGAAAACACTACAATACCATCTCTAATAACTCGAATTTTATGGTTTCTATTCACTTTACCATCTAACACCATACAACCTGCAATAGTACCTACTTTAGAAATTCTGAATGTTTCTCTAATCTCGATTGTTGCAGTTACCTGCTCCTCAATCTTAGCTTTCAACATTCCTTCCATTGCAGATTTCAATTCTTCAATTGCATCGTAGATAATTGAATATAACCTGATGTCGATTTCCTCAACTTCAGCAATCTTTCTTGCACTAACTGAAGGTCTAACTTGGAAACCAATTACAATAGCGTCAGAAGCTGCAGCTAACATAATATCAGATTCTGAAATTGCGCCGACAGACTTGTGAATAATGTTTACCTGAATTTGCTCTGTAGAAAGTTTCAACAATGAATCGGAAAGTGCCTCGATAGAACCATCTACATCACCTTTCACAATAACGTTTAACTCTTGGAAATCACCAATGGCAATTCTTCTTCCAATTTCATCAAGCGTAATGTGTTTCTTAACTCTTGTTCCTTGCTCTCTCTGTAATTGAAGACGTTTAGTTGCAACGGTTCTTGCTTCTCTCTCGTCGTCCATAATATTGAACGTATCACCTGCACTAGGTGCGCCGCTTAAACCAAGAACAGAAACAGGAATAGATGGACCTGCTATTTTCACTTCTTGTCCACGTTCGTTAAACATGGCTTTCACTTTACCCGAATGTGGTCCGGCTAAAATAACGTCTCCCACTTTCATAGTTCCACTTTGAACTAATAGTGTAGAAACATAACCTCTACCTTTGTCTAATTCAGATTCAATAACTGCTCCTTTTGCATTTTTATCAGGATTGGCTTTCAACTCTAATAATTCAGCTTCAAGCAATACTTTCTCAAGTAATTCTTCAACGCCTTGTCCTGTTTTTGCAGAAACTTCTTGCGATTGGAATTTACCACCCCATTCTTCAACTAATATATCCATTTGAGAAAGTTCATTTCTCAAATTGTCTGTATTAGCAGTATCACGATCTATCTTGTTGAATGCAAAAATAATTGGCACACCAGCTGCTTGAGCATGATTTATTGCTTCTTTAGTTTGAGGCATAACGTTATCATCGGCTGCAATAACAACAATAACAACATCAGTTACTTGTGCACCCCTTGCTCTCATTGCCGTAAAGGCTTCGTGACCTGGAGTGTCTAAGAAAGTAATTCGTTTGTCATTTTTAAGACCTACGTTGTAAGCACCAATATGCTGCGTAATTCCACCAGCTTCACCAGCAATAACATTAGCTTCTCGAATATAATCCAATAATGACGTCTTACCGTGATCAACGTGACCCATAACGGTAACGATTGGGTAACGTTCTTTTAAATCTTCTGGAGCATCCTCTTCTTCTTCAACATCTTCTTGAGAGTCTGCTTTAATAAATTCAAGTTCAAAACCAAATTCTTCAGCTACAATCGTCAGTGTTTCGGCATCTAGTCTTTGGTTAATCGAAACGAATAAACCAAGAGACATACAAGCTGAAATAACCTCATTTACATTTACATCCATCATAGATGCCAATTCGTTTGCCGTAACAAACTCGGTTACTTTCAGAATGCTTTTTTGCAATTCTGCTTCTACTGCTTCTTGTTGAGCAACGTCAGCTGCTGCATCTCTTTTTTGTCTTCTGTATTTTGAGCCTTTCGACTTTCCACCACCAGTCAATCTTGCAAGAGTCTCTTTAATTTGCTCTTGAATTTGCTTGTCGGTTAATTCTACATCTGGGCCTTTCTTCTGACCGCCTCCGCTTCCGCTTCCGCCTCCAGCACCTCTTCTACTTCCTCCGGGTTTCTGTTGAACTGGTCTGCCAACTCCACCACCACCGGCAGGAGCAATACGCTTTCTCTTGCGTTTTGGCTTTTGAGTTTCTTTATTATGGGACGAAGAAGCGACGGGTTTTTTCTCAACTGGTAATTCAATTTTTCCTAGAACCTTAATTCCTTCTAATTTCCCTACAGTTGTTTTTATCTCCTGAGGCTTAGCTGCCTCAATTGCTGCGAGGCGTTTTTTCTCAGCCTCTTCAACGGCTGCTCTCGCAGTCTCTTCTTCCTTTACTTTCTTTTGAACTGCTGCTTCTTTGCCGGCAACTTTGTCAGCTTCTTTCTTCGCTTTCTCTTGCTCAGCTTTCGTTACCTTATCGGCTTTCGCTTCTGCTACTTGGTCTTTTTTCGACTTCTTGTCTGGGCGAGTTTTCAAGTTCATCGAAGACAAATCAATTTTACCTAAAACTTTAACTTTCCCATCATCGTCAGTATTGTCGGCAGGTAAAATCTCTACTTTGTTCGATTTTTCCACCTCTACAATAGGAGCTGCAGGAGCTGCAGGAGCTGCAGGAGCTGCAGGTGCTACAGGTGCTACAGGTGCTACAGGAGTCTCGACAATCTCGTCGGCAGGAATATTCTTAATAAGAATACTCTCGTCAAGAATACTCTCGTCTTCGGTTTCTGCTGCAGGAGTTCTTTCTACTTCAGCTTTGTTGCTCTCAATAGAAACACTTTCTCTGTCAGTGGATGGCATGCTGACATTCTTAGACTCTTCCTTTGCTCCTTTGTCGGAAGCAAATTCTTGGCTAACTATGTCATACACGTCAGCATCCAACTTAGTATTGGGCTTAGCGTCTATGGTTACTCCTTTTGTTTCAAGGAAATCAACAAGAGTGCTAATACCAACGTTGAGCTCTCTGGCAACTTTACTCAGTCTTTGTACGGCCATATAATTTTACTCTAGTTTACTGTTTTGTTTTGAGTTTATTCAAACTCAGACTTAAATATATTTCGAACTTCCTTAATCGTTTCTTCTTCTAAGTCAGTTCTTTTCAATAACTCTTCTTCCGACAATTCTAAAACATTTTTAGCAGTGTCGCAGCCAATTGCTTTTAATTCATCGATGATCCAAGCTTCAATTTCATCAGCAAATTCATCCAATAAAACATCGTCATCTGGCTCATTTTCTACATTGTCACGGTATACGTCTATTTCGTAACCACTTAATTTACCTGCTAACTTAATGTTATGTCCACCTCTACCAATGGCCAGTGAAACCTGGTCTGGAGAAAGGTAAACCTCTGCTTTACCATTTTCATCATCCAGTTTAATAGAAGATACCTTAGCTGGACTTAGCGCTCTTGTAATGTATAATTGATTGTTAGAGGTAAAATTAATTACATCAATGTTTTCGTTTCGTAACTCACGAACAATTCCATGAATTCTAGAACCTTTCATCCCAACACAAGCACCAACAGGGCTGTCTCTTATACACATCTCCGAGCCCACGAGACAGGCAGAAATCT
Organism: uncultured Flavobacteriales bacterium; assembly: GCA_913059105.1. Lineage (GTDB taxonomy): Bacteria > Bacteroidota > Bacteroidia > Flavobacteriales_E > Vicingaceae > NORP294. The sequence continues at coordinate 2 of CAJXRL010000171.1, read as the reverse complement.
CG
>CAJXRL010000170.1 GCA_913059105.1 uncultured Flavobacteriales bacterium | reverse complement strand
AACTGCTGTTTGAAGGCTTCAGATTGTTCTGCTTTTTCTTTTAAAACTTCTGCTTTCCTTTTTTGCTGCTCAATAATTTTCTTTTGCTTGTTGCTTATTCTAAACCGATATAGAATAAACCCTCCAAAAACTAATGCTAATAGAAGTCCTCCAATGAGGAGATAAGATTGTTGCTTTTGTTTGTTTAAATTGTCAGTGGCAACCAAATCCTTTAAATCTTGTTGTACCTTTTCTAGTTCTGTTTTTTTCTGAAACTCATATGCCATAGACCCTCCGAAGGCCTTTTTAACCTGCAGTGGATTGTTAATTTGGAGATAAGTGTCAAAATATTTTTCAAAATGATGGAGCGCCAAGTCAGAATTTCCCTGTATTCTATATAATTCATAAAGTGAAAAATGACCTTCTAGTTTGTAGGTATACAATTTGTTACTGTCAGAAATCTGAACAGACTTCAGCAGAAGTTCTTCAGCCCTTTTCATTTTCCCTAGCTTGATGTATGCATCTCCAAGATAACCTAGGTAAAGTGCCTGTAGATGAACCCCTCCCGGGCTTTTAGAATTATAGACATTCCATACCAGTTCAAAGTAATAGTTTGCAGAATCGATATTATTATTTCGTAAATGAGCTTTTCCTAATCGAGTATTAACAATGGTTAACCCTCGTTGATTGTTTGTGTTTGAATAAATAGCGCTCGATTTATGCAGAAAAGCAATGGCAGATTCATAATCTCCAATTTCGATATATAAATTGTCCGCCATATTTGAATATAAATGCGCTAAACACCAATTGCTTTCTGTTTTATTCTCAAGTTGTAAAGCAATTTCTATCCCTTTGTTAGAGTAAGTCATTGCTTGCTCAAAGTCTCCCATCAGGGCAAAACAATCTCCAAGGTTAGAATTGGTCCTAGCTAGGTCTAGCGAATACCCTTTTGGCTCTAATAAGTGCATCGCTTCAAAATACCATTTTGCTGACATGGGCATATCACAATTACTAAAATAGGTGTTGGCTATAGTCATTGTAAAAAAATTGATACGTTCCTCCATCTGAAGTTTTATCGCTATTTCAAGTGCTTCTTTAAAAATTTTAACCGCTTCATCGTACCGCATATCATATTCCAATAAACTACCAAGAAAGGCTTGTACCGACATTTTTAATAGCGCATTTTTGTTTTTATCAGCCATTTCAATTTGTTCCTCAAGGTATTCATAGGCTCTGGTCTTTGAGTCTTTATATAAACAATTATACAAGTAATGAGACTGAAAACTGACAACCCAACTTACACTATCTAACCTCTTCGCGCTTTCTATACCTTTTAAGTAATAAAGGGCTGCAGAATCTCTTTGATCGATTCTGAAGTAGACATATCCCATCCAATCTTGATTCCTTGCGTTGAGAATAGAGTTGGGTAATTGTTTGAAATACTTGTTGGCAAGTTTGAATTGCTTCAGTGCTAGTTCTAGTGAAACGTTATATGCAGCCATTCCTGCCCAGCAATAATTTTCTGCCTTATCCTCAATAGTGCTAGCAGCATCAGCCACTCCATTTAAGGAATCAACTTGATGTTGGCTTTCATCTTGAGCGAACATGCCAAAAGATAACATCTGAAAAATACCAAAGAGAAGGATAATAGAGATTTGAAAGTTTTTCATTAAATTTTTCCTTTTTTTAGTTCGGTATATATAGGCCCAATTAATTCCTGAGGTTGATAGGGTTTAGGAATGTAATTGTTCATACCTGCAGTGTAACAACTATCTACTTCTGATTTTAATAAACTGGCTGTCATAGCAATAATAGGCATCGTGTTTTCTTTGCCAGTAGCTTTTTCTAAATCCCTAATTTTTTGAGTTGCTTCAAATCCATTCATTACAGGCATTTGAACATCCATTAAGATTAGGTCGTAGTCATTGGCTTGAAATTTTTCAACGGCTAATAATCCATTTTCGACGGTATCAATTTTCACATCCTCGATGTAATAATTCAAATCATCTTGTGCAATCATCTGGTTAAAAGCATTGTCTTCTACCAAGAGTATTCTAGCTCCTTTAAGAGATTCTGACATTGATTTTAAATGGTCTTCTGTAATAAGATCCTTTCCTGTGGCATCGGAGTTTGCAAGGGCAAGTGGTAATTCTACAAAAAAGGTACTTCCCTTTCCTTCTTCACTATCCACCCAAATCTTTCCGTTTTGTAATTCGGTTAATTGTTGGGTAATGCTCAAGCCTAAACCAGTTCCACCATAATTTCTACTCGTTGAGCTATTCGCTTGTTCGAAAGCTCCAAATATTTTATCTATTCGATCCTCAGGTATTCCTATTCCAGTATCACTAATGCTAAACTTCAGTTTATCTTCTACCTTAGTCAGCAGAAGCGTAACACTTCCTTTCTCAGTAAACTTGATAGAATTACCCAAGAGATTAATTAAAATTTGATTTAACCGAGTGGGGTCTCCCATTACAATTGGCGGGACTTCTTCATCAATAATTGATGAGAGTATTAAACCTTTTTCTTCAGCCTTAAATTTTAGAATTTGAATCACATTCTTAATAATTGCAGTAGGCTGCATAGCGATAGATTCTATATCTAATTTCCCAGCTTCAATTTTAGAAATATCCAACACATCATTGAGTATTACAATTAAATTATCTGAACTGCTGTGCATTGCATTCAAAAAGGTATCTTGTTCAAGAGGATGCTTCTTCCTTTTAAGGATTTTGACCATTCCCGAAATGGCATGCATCGGTGTGCGAATTTCATGGCTCATGTTCGCCAAAAACTGCTGTTTGTATTGTTCACTTTGTTCCGCTTTATTCTTCGCTATCTCTAATTTAGAATTAGTCTTTCGAATATATCTCAGTCTACTAAATATCCCTATTGAAAAAAGTAATGCAAGTATTACTCCTCCTACCAATATATTTCGAGTTTCATTCTTCTTGAATATTTCTTTTTGGTGTTCTCGATCAGAAATTAGTTCCCGTTTTTCATAATCATGTTCCACTTCCATACGAATAAGCCCTTTTTTGGCTTCAATAGATTGAATACTATCACGCATTTTAATATAGAGTTCATGCATTTTTAATGCCTTCATTCCCAGATCTTGCTTCTTGTAGATCGAGTACAAAAAACCTGATGCTCTTTTAATTCCTGGTGGGGAACCAATTTCTTCCGCGATTACCAATGATCGTTCTCCGAAAGATGTAGCTTTAATTAATTGACCTTGTTCTTTGTAAATATTCCCAATTCCAATTAAAGCAGCAGAAATACCTCGTTTGTTGCCCATTTTTTCCGCAACTTGCAAACTTCGATTGTAATAACCCAATGCCTTATTTATTTCGCCTTGGTTTTCATAAATCCTTCCAATTGCCATCAAGTTTATACAGACAGCTCTCGTACTCCCTAGTCTTTCGTGCATAATTAAGCTTCGGTTGTAATAATCCAAAGCTTTAATTTCATCACCTTTATGACCACGCATTTTTCCAATATTATGTAAAGAGGCTGCAATTCCATGTTTAAGGTTAAACTCTTCGGAGATTGACAAAATCTGTTCAAAGTATTCCAATGCCTTATCGTATTTTTTCTGCTGAGCATAAATGTTGCCTATCGCTGTCAAGGCCATAACTGTATTTGCTCTTTTTCCCATTTCTTCACTAATTTTTATACTTTTAGTGAGGTATTTTAGAGCTTTATTTGTTTCTCCTAATTGCTTGTAAACCTTCCCTATCATGCTTAAAGCATGAGTAATTTCTTTTTTGCTTTCTATCTCTTCTGAAATTAATAAACAACGCTCGAAAAATTTCATTGCTTCAGGAAACTCACCTTTTTCGTAATAACTCGCTCCTTGCAAATCCAGAGATCTTATTTGCCAATTTTTATATTTTGTTTTTATAGCACTGATGTATAGTTGTTGAGCTAACTGAATTGCAGTATCTGGATTGGATCGCACATAGCCCTTTCCTATTATTTTATGCATTGCCTCAAATCGGATCGAGTCAGCAATGCTAGTATTTAACCATATTTGATTTAAACTATCGATGTTTAATTGGGCAGTGGCGTTGAAACCAATGAATAGAAATAAAGAGATGAGAAAATTTTTCATTAGACTATTCCTTTTTTTAACTCTTCATAAATCGGCCAAATCAACTGTTCCGGCTGATAAGGTTTAGGAATGTAATTGTTCATACCAGCATGATAACAACTATCTACTTCTGACTTTAATAAACTAGCTGTCATGGCAATGATCGGAATGGTCTTTCCTTTTCCTGCCATTTTTTCCAATTCTCTTATTTTTTGTGTTGCTTCAAAACCATTCATTATTGGCATTTGAACATCCATCAAGATTAAGTCATATTCATTGGTTTGGTATTTTTCTACCGCCAATAAACCGTTCTCTACGGTATCAATTTTAACTCCTTCTATGTAATAGTTTAAATCATCTTGGGCAATCATTTGGTTAAAGGCATTGTCTTCTACCAATAGAATGCGAGTACCGTTTAATGCAGCTGCTTTTGATTTTAGATTATCTTCTGTAATCAATTCTTTACCTGTCGCATCTTCTGCTGCAGCTATTATAGGCAGTTCTACAAAAAAGGTACTTCCTTTCCCTTCTTTACTTTCTACCCAAATTTTACCCTTTTGTAGTTCGGTTAATTGTTGGGTAATGCTCAATCCTAATCCTGTACCTCCATAACTTCTGCTGGTAGAATCTTCTGCTTGCTCAAAAGCTCCAAATATCTTGTCAATTCGATTTTTGGGAATTCCTATCCCGGTATCTGTTATGCTAAACCTTAGTTTATCTTCTGCTTTTGCTAAGAGAACGTTTACGCTTCCTTTTTCAGTAAACTTGATGGAATTGCCGATGAGGTTAATTAAGATTTGATTCAATCGGGTTGGGTCGCCCATTACGAGTGAAGGGACATCTTTTTCTATGTTGGCAGATAAGATCAAACCTTTTTCTTCGGCTTTAAATTTTAAAATCTGCATGACATTTTCAACAATGTCAGCTGGTTTTACAGGAATGCTTTCTATGTCCAATTTCCCTACTTCAATTTTCGATAAATCTAAAACGTCATTCAAAATAACCAGTAGATTATCTGAACTGCTATGCATGGCATTCAGGTAGGTATCTTGGGTAGTGGGATGCTCATTTCTCTTTAAAATCTTGACCATACCTGAAATAGCGTGCATAGGTGTTCGAATTTCATGACTCATGTTCGCCAAAAACTGCTGTTTGAAGGCTTCAGATTGTTCTGCTCTAGTTTTAGCGATATGCAATTCTTTATTCGTTTTACGAACAAAACTTAATCTGCTCAAAATACCAATAGAAAAAAGTAAAGCCAGAGAAACTCCCGCTATTAAATAGTTTCGCGTTTCGTTCTTTTTAAATAGCTCCTTTTGAAACCCCATTTTCATAGTCAACTCCTTCTCCCCCTGTGCCAAGCTATCAATGGCTCTTTGACTGGAAAACTGCATAAGTTGTAGTTTTTGTCCCGTCTCTTCTTTTTTTGAGCTGTCACGCAGGACAACCATTTTTTCATGATATTCTAGCGCCTTGAGATTCTGCCCTAGCGCTTTATGACCTTGGTATAAACATTTACACAGTTTTTCATTGTTTATTTCGGTGTTTTTAGAATTGTCCAATCCCTTTTTACACCAATAAATCCCTTTTTTGTATTGACCAAGGTTCAAATAAATATCCCCAATATTGTATCGAATTAGGACTAATAAAAGTTTGTTGTCTAATTGCCTACAAAGCTCTTCACTTTGCATATAGTACTCAAGTGCAGTGTCATAATTGCCTTGTATTTTATTGTTTAATCCAAAATCCGCCAAGATATTCGCCAATCCCACTTTGTTCGAGGTCTTGTTGGCAAGAGTCCATGCCTCTTTCAATACCGCTTCAGATTCTTGAAATTTACCCAACATGGTTTGAGAGCTGGCTATTCCAGATAATCCCGCGATTATGAGATGCGTAAGGTCTTTGATGTCGCCTTTCTTCGCATAATTTACACTTTTTTTGAAATTGTCGTAGGACCTGTCTCTTATACACATCTCCGAGCCCACGAGACAGGCAGAAATCT
>CAJXRL010000169.1 GCA_913059105.1 uncultured Flavobacteriales bacterium | reverse complement strand
AGATTTCTGCCTGTCTCGTGGGCTCGGAGATGTGTATAAGAGACAGAGCCAATGCCAAAACCTTTAACATCATGTCGGTCATTTGTAGGAACTCTGTAGAAATTCTCGAAAACATGTTTTTGTTGTTCTCGTGACATTCCAATTCCATTGTCTCGAACTCTTATGTGAAGGCCATTATTATGATCCGAAGTAGAAATTGTAATTCGCGGTTTATTATCAGAGTATTTAATAGCATTGTCAATAAGGTTGAAGAAAATATTGGTTAAATGCATTCGATCGCCCCTTATTACAGAATTACTGGCTTTTAAATTCAATTCAATCTCTCCTTCACTTGAGTCGAGTATTAATTCAAACCCTTCAACAGTCTTTTTAATAACATTATGCAGATTGACATCCTCCTTTTCTAAAGACAAGCGATTTTTGTCTAAAGTGGCCATTTGTAGAACTTTGTCTACCTGCAATTTAAGCCTTTCTGTTTCCTCTTTAATAATATTAGAGTAGTTTTTTAAACGTTCAGGATCTTTTGCTATGTTTGGATTTGTTAATACTTCTGCAGAAAGTGTTATGGTCGAAATTGGTGTTTTCAACTCATGTGTCATATTATTAATGAAGTCTGTCCGGATTTCAGTGAGTCTCTTTTGTTTTAAAATGACCCAAATGGTATAGCTAAAAAATAAAACTACCAATAACAAGAATATAGTAGAAACAATCCAAATGCCCATTTGGTCTACTAGTCGAAGTTCTTTGCTAGGAAAATAGACACCAAAATAATGAGAAGCTTGGTTCCATTTGTCCTTTTCAGAGATTTCGTAAACCAAATCTTTAGCTTCCGTTCTAATTTCTACATATTCCCCAAAAACAATCGAATCTGAAAAACAATCGTATAAAACATATTCAAAGTCAGTTGCGAGGTTACTATTTTGAAATTCGGAGATTAATAAATTTTGCAAAACATAAGGATGCAATGTATCATTTGTTGAAGCTAAAAAGTAATTCGATGAAATTTGTTTAACAGGTTCGTAAATAGCAGATGAGTCTTTGTTTAATCTTTGAACTTCAGAAACTACGCTAGAAAGCGCCACATGAACTCTTTCATTGAATTGTTTTTCTTGTAGATTAAAGGCTTTCTTGACCCAAAAAAATTGGAAAGAAAATACACCAATAACCGTAAAAGCTGCAAAGAAAATAATGAGACGAATGGTCTTTCGATTCATATTTACAAAAATATATTGAAAAAGCGGTTTTTTGAAATCATTAACTGAAAATTAACAAAATACTTAAGAACTTTGCATTATGAATTATCCACAATATAGAAAGTATAAGAACGACTTAAGTTACTTTAAAGTTGTTAGTGCAGAGCGTTTTATTGAGTGGAAAAAGCAACCTTCGAGTTGGGAGGAAATTAAGTTTGAAGCCAAAATATTGCCTGATCGGGTCTTTATATCGGATATGTTAGCAGACAATTCGAAATACTGGGATGTAATAACGGAATTGGAGTATGTTGATTTTTTGGAAAAGAAGAAGTAATAGGCGTAAAGTCGAAAGCGCTACGTTTAGATCCGAACCCAACGGATAATAGTTAAGTCCGCTTGAATGTAGAATAGATAATTACGAATTAATCAATTACGAAGCTTTCAATTACGAAATGGCTTTTAAAAAACCTGAGATATTTGCAGAAGAAAAATGATAAAGTTGAAGGTAGAAAGCTAGCGCGGGATTAAATGATTAAAAAATTTGCCCGCAGATAACGCAAATTAGCGCAGATTTATTCGTGAAAACGAAGTCTCTAATTGGTTTTAAATAATAGTTAAAAACTAATAAATCAAGATTTCTCCATTCGCCATTCCCAGATTCGTAATTCCCTTTGTATTCGTAATTCCCAGATTCGTAATTCATAATTCCTTTTGTATTCGTAATTTTTCTATTTGCTTTCTCGCTTATCTATTAATTATAAATATGTTACATCACAACAATACCACTCATCATACCCTCGTTTCCGATTCCACATTATAAAAGTTAATTTAGGGCTTTCAAAATTTAACTTACTATGAACAAAAGAATATTCTCTGCAGGTATTTTAGCCGCAGTAATTTTTGCTTCTTGCGGAGCTCCAAAAGAAAAGGACGCCGCTACAGAAGCTACAATTGAAGTTAATGAAGCAGATGCCCATGAGTCTTCGGATTTTAATTATACAGCCGACCAATTTGCTGATTTAAAGCTAATTCGTTATCAGATTCCTGGGTTTAAAGAATTAGATGCTGACAAAAAAGAATTATTGTACTATTTGTATGAAGCTGCATTGTCTGGTCGAGATATGATGTACGATCAAAATTATCAGCATAACCTACAAATTAGAAAAACACTAGAAGCTGTCGTTTCGAATGGTGGCGAAGGTGATGATTTTATGAAATTAGAGGAATACTTAAAAAGAGTATGGTTTTCCAGTGGTATTCACCATCACTATTCTAATAAAAAGTTTGAAGCTGAATTTTCAAGAGAATATTTTGAGACAGCTGTAAAGTCAATTGACGATGCTAATCTTCCATTAAAAGATGGTCAAAACAAGGATGATTTAGTCGCAGCTTTGGGCGAAGTAATTTTCAATCCGGAGATTGCTGCTAAAAAGGTGAACTTAAATTCTGAAATTGATATGGTTGCTGCTTCTGCAATTAACTTTTACGGTGAAGATGTTACCCAAGCGGAAGTTGAAGCGTATTATGCTAACCTTGATAAAGTAGAAGGAAATCAACCAGAGTATGGATTGAATACAAGGCTAGTGAAGGAAGACGGTAAAATTGTTGCACAAACTTGGAAAGTAGGCGGCTTATATACTGAAGCTATTGAAAAGATTGTTTTTTGGTTAGAGAAAGCACTGCCTTTAGCCGAAAACGCTGAGCAAAAATTGACTTTGGAAAGATTGGTTACGTATTACAAAACGGGAGATGTTGCGGATTGGGACAAGTATAATTTAGCTTGGATTAAGGATACTGAGTCTAGAACTGATGTTGTAAACGGGTTTATTGAAGTATACAAAGATCCTTTAGGTAAGAAAGGCTCATTTGAATCTGTTGTTTCTTTTAAAGATTTGGAAGCTACCAAACGAATTGAAGCGGTAAGTAAAGAAGCACAATGGTTTGAAGATAATTCTCCATTAATGGATGAGCACAAAAAGGCAAATGTGACAGGAATTATTGGAAAAGTAATTACAGTAGTTGTTGAAGCAGGGGATGCTTCTCCATCAACTCCTATTGGAATTAATCTGCCAAATAACGGTTGGGTTCGTGAAGTAGGTTCTAAGAGTGTTAGTTTAGGGAATATTGTTCATGCCTATGAAATGTCTTCGAAAGAAGGAAAGAGTTCGCTTTCTGAATTTGCATGGGATGATGCAGAAATAGCACGTTCTAAAAAGTATGGTGGAATTGCTGATTTATTGCATACCGATTTACATGAAGTAATTGGTCACGCATCGGGTAGAATTAATGAAGGTGTTGGAACAACTTCTGAAACGTTGAAAAGTTATGCTTCTACTTTAGAAGAGGGTAGAGCCGACTTAGTTGCATTGTACTATTTACATGATCAAAAATTGGTAGACATGGGATTAATCGAATCTTTGGATGCTGGTAAAACGGCTTATGATGATTACATTAAGAATGGAATGATGTTGCAATTGAAGCGTTTAGATATGGGAGACCAGGTAGAAGAAGCGCACATGAGAAATCGTCAGATGATTGCTAAATGGGCAATTGACGCAGGTGCAGAGAAGAATGTAATTGAAAAGAAAATGAGAGATGATAAAACATTTTTTGTGATCAACGATTACGAGGCATTGAAGGAAATTTTTGGGATGCAGTTGAGAGAATTACAACGAATCAAATCTGAAGGCGATTATGAAGCTGGAAAAGGATTGGTTGAGAAATATGCCGTTCAAGTTGATTCTGCATTACATGCTGAAGTGTTAAAGAGATATGAAACATTAGGAATTGCTCCTTATGGTGGGTTTATCAATCCTAAATTAGTTCCAGTGATGGAAGGCGATAAGGTAGTTGATGTAAAAGTTGAGTACCCAGAAACTTTTAAAGAGCAAATGATGTTCTACAGCGGAAATTATTCTTTCTTGCCAGTAAAGTAAATAGCTAAAAGCCCTACCTGATGTAGGAGGGTATAAAGCTGAAGGTAAAAAGCCCATGTCACACTGAGCGGAGTCGAAGTGGATAAGGGCTTTTTTATGCTCCAAACATTACTCAGATTACAATAGTAAAAGACCATAAAATCACGTTCTTTGCAAACAGAAAATTGTACCCCATGAAAAAGTTGATTTTTGTCTTTAGTCTAATTTTTAGTTTTTCTACTTTCGCTCAGAAAGATGACTCTTTGCAAATTAGAAACATGTTCGATGCTGCTTTGGTTAAAGGGCATGCCTATGAAAATTTACGTTCCTTGTGTAAAGATGTTGGTGCACGTTTAAGCGGCTCACCTGAAGCGGATAAAGCAGTTGAATGGGCAAAAGAGTTATTGGAATCGTACCAATTTGATACAGTATGGTTAATGCCTGTAAAAGTGCCACATTGGGTAAGAGGAGACATTGAAGAAGCAGGAATAAATGGAGTACCTATGAGCATAAAGACTTTAGGAGGTTCTGTCAGTTCAAAAGGTAAAATTGAATCTGAAGTAGTTGAAGTTCAAGATTTTGAAGAATTAGCAGAATTGGGTGAAAAAGCCATAAAAGGAAAGATTGTATTTTTTAATAGAGCATTTGATAGAAGATTAATCAGCACTGGCCAGGCATATGGTGGTTGTGTAAATCAGCGTTGGGGCGGAGCAAGTGAAGCGGCCGAATTTGGAGCTGTAGGTGTTTTTGTTCGTTCATTGAGCCATAAAAAAGATAAACATGCGCATACAGGCTCTATGGGTTATAAAGAGGGCGTAAAGAAAATACCTTCTGTAGCATTGAGTGTTGAAGATGCAGATATGTTAAGTGAATTGTTAAAGGCTGAGCCTAATTCGAAAGCTTACTTAAATGTGAATAGTCAAACTCTACCAGATAAAGACTCTTATAATGTTATTGCTGAAATAACTGGAAGCGTTGAGCCTGATAAAATAATCACTTTTGGTGGGCACCTAGATTCTTGGGATGTTGGAGAAGGAGCGCATGATGATGGGGCAGGAGTGGTGCATTCTATTGAAGCGTTAAGAATTATAAAAGCAACTGGATATACGCCTCGTTATACCTTGCGTTGTGTACTTTTTATGAACGAAGAAAACGGCAACAACGGTGGTAAAACCTATGCTGCAGTTGCTAAAGAGAAAGGCGAAATTCATTTAGCGGCATTAGAATCAGATGCAGGAGGGTTTGTTCCGCGTGGATTTACCATGGATGGAACGCCAGAACAAATAAAGAAAATGCAATCTTGGGAATCGCTTTTAGAACCTTATAAATTGCACATTTTCAAGAAAGGCTGGGGTGGAGTTGACATTGGACCACTAAAAGAGCAGAATGTGCCCTTAATTGGCTTGCGACCTGACGATCAACGTTATTTTGACCACCATCATTCTGATACAGATGTGTTTGAAAATGTCCACCAGCGAGAATTGGAGTTAGGAGCGGCATCTTTCGCCTCTATGATTTATTTGGTCGACAAATATGGGTTGGGCGGAGATTTGAAAGGTTTAGAAAAGAACTAAATTCTTTACAGCACCTCTTGAGGAATTACTTTTCGTGTCCACGTTTTGAGTCGTTTATAATTGCTTACTTCGGAGTCAGGGTTATAATCAACCGTTGTTTCCCAACAATTTTCTGGCTTGAATTCTTCTTCCATTCCTTTTAAAACTCCCATGGCAACTTTTTCAGAACGAGCAATCACTATGCATTCAGTATTTAAGTTCGCACTTCTTGGATCTAAATTAAATGTTCCAACCACTGTTATTTCATTGTCTATCACCATTGATTTTGCATGAAGCCCAAATTTTGGAGTATAATTTAGTTCTTCTTGCAACTCACCAGACATGATTTTTTTACGAATGGCAGCGTCAGGGCGAAATTCAAATATTCTTACACCTGTTTCTAGTAGTTCACTTCTACTT
>CAJXRL010000168.1 GCA_913059105.1 uncultured Flavobacteriales bacterium | reverse complement strand
CGAGATTTCTGCCTGTCTCGTGGGCTCGGAGATGTGTATAAGAGACAGGCTTTTGTCCATGCTGGAGTTGAATTGTTGATGACATCATCAATCGTAATTTGATTGTGAGCTTCTGTTGTTTCTTTACCGTCTTTGTCTTTTGTAGTTTTTGGTTCGTGCTCAGGATCATTAATTTCCTTAGTTCCAAATTTAATTGGCACTGCCATAAACTTACAATACTTACCTAGCAGCTCTCTAATTTTATGCTCGCCTAAATATTCTTTTGAATCATCCGAAATGTGCAGTACTATATCAGTTCCACGTTCCTTTCTAGTATCGTCTTCTTCTAAGGTGAAATTTGGACTTCCGTCGCACTCCCACTTCACAGCTTTAGATCCTTCTTTGTAAGACTTTGAGAAAATCTCTACTTTATCCGCCACCATAAAAGAAGAGTAAAAACCAAGTCCAAAGTGACCAATTACGCTTGCTTTGTCTTTGTATTTTTCTACAAACTCTTCTGCTCCTGAAAATGCAATTTGGTTGATGTATTTCTCAACTTCCTCTTCTGTCATTCCAATTCCTCGGTCAGAAAAAGTAAGTGTTTTTGCTTTTTCATCAACCTTTACTTCCATTTGAATTTCACCGATGTCGCCTTTCACTTCACCAATGTTGCTCAATGTTTTTAATTTCTGGGTTGCATCCGTTGCATTTGAAACCAATTCTCTCAAGAATATCTCCTGATCAGAATATAAAAACTGTTTGATAATTGGAAAGATGTTCTCCGTTTGAACGTTAATCTGTCCTTTTGCCATAGTATTGTTATTTTTTGATGTTATTTTTTCGAATATCCCTTGTTTCAAAGTATGTGCCAATGGGCAAGGAATGACAATTTGGCGTTTAGAAGCTGTAAATTGCATTCTTCAGGTTGCATCGACAAATGCTCAGTATAACAAAATGGTTTAGCATTTCGAATATGAATTGGAATATAGAGAAGAATCGAAAACTGCAAATTGAGAAGAGCCGAAATGCGACGAGTTTAAACCAAAAATACCTACACTTGTTAAGTCATTAAAACTAAATTCATGAAAAACTGGACCACAACAAACGATACTCTGTATCAAAAATTCAAATTCAAGAACTTTATTGAAGCTTGGGCATTTATGAGCAAAGTAGCCTTATTAGCTGAAAAAGCCAATCACCACCCTGAATGGAAAAACGTTTATAATACGGTTGAAATATGGTTAACTACTCACGATGAAGGCAATACTGTAACCCCTGCGGACAGAGAATTAGCCGAAAAGATTAGCGCATTAGTAAATTAGTAAATTAGTTTCTACCTCAACTCTGCACCAACTTGTTTGCCTAATGAGTCAATCATTTTTTCCATCACCCGATCAATAACCTTATCTGTAAGGGTTTTATTTTCATCTTGAAAAGTAAAGCTGACACCGTATGACTTTTTACCTGAAGCTAAATTCTTGCCTTCGTACACATCAAAAAGATTTACTTCTTTCAATAAACGTTGTTCCACTTTTCTAGCAATTGCCTTAATCTCATCAAAAGCGATACCGTCGTCGATTAGCAACGCTAAATCCCTTCTTACCGAAGGGAATTTTGAAACCACCTTATATTGGATGTCCTTTCTGCTCAACATTTGTAAAACAACATCCCAATTGAACTCGGCATAGTAAACAGTTTCTTTTCCATCTGCCTTTTTAAGTTCGCTTGTGGCTAACTGACCAAAAACAACTAAGCTATTCTTTCCTTTAGCAAATTCTACGGAAGTTGAAAAACGACTATCTTCAATGCTTGAAACCTTGTATTTTGTAACACCAACTCGGTTTAAAACGGCTTCAACTTTTTCCTTTAGCAAATAAAAATCTGCTGAAGATTGTGCTTGTTGCCAGCTCTCTTGGTTTTTATCTCCGGTCACCCACATTCCAAGACGTTTTATTTCTTCAAATTTCGATTCGCCTAAATCCCTGTATGTTTTTCCAAACTCGTAAAACTTCAAATTCTTTCGCTTCCGTTTTTGATTGTGAACGACAGATTCTAAACCGCCATACAACATATCTCCTCTCAATACCTCAGTTTCCCTACTCAATGGATTTACCATAGCAACAAGGTCATTCTCCTTCGCATAATAAGCAGGGTTTGTTAACGAGTTATTGAAAATTTCTGAAAAACCTACACTACTCAAAAAATCGGCAACGGTATTTTCAATCTTATGTGGAATGACTTTCAGATTAGGCGACAAGCTTGACTTCATAAATCGCGGCAAAATCACGTTGTTGTATCCATATATTCTAAGTATTTCCTCAATAACATCAACATCTCTTTGCACATCCACTCTGTAAGCAGGCACCTGTAAAGACATTTTATCTCCTTCTGCTTTTAAAATTTTAATGTCTAGATTTTTGAGAATATCTCGCACCGAAATCTTCGGTAATGCGTTACCTATAACTTGATTGACTTTACTAAACGTCAACTCAACGTTAAAATCCTCTATTGGATTTGGATATAAATCGGTAATCTTTGAAGACGCTTCCCCTCCTGCAATTTCTTGAATTAAGAGTGCTGCTCTTTTCAATGCAAATACAGTAATGTTTGGATCAACTCCTCTTTCAAAGCGGAAAGAAGCATCTGTATTTAACCCATGTCTTTTTGCCGTTTTTCGAACACTAACCGGATTAAAATACGCTGACTCTAGAAAGATTGAAGTAGTACCTTCAGAAACACCAGAAGATTCTCCGCCAAACACTCCAGCGATGCACATCGGCTTTTCATCATTGCAAATCATCAAATCTTGGTTCGACAATTCCCTTTCTACACCATCAAGTGTAATAAATTTCTCTCCCTGTAACGCACATCTAACATTTACCTTTTTTCCAGTGATTTTATCTAAATCAAAAGCATGTAAAGGCTGTGCCAATTCATGTAATACAAAATTCGTTATGTCAACTACATTATTAATTGGCTTCAAGCCAATAGCTTTTAAATTGTTTTGCAACCAATCAGGCGAAGCTTTAACCTTCACATTTTTAATCTCAACTCCGCAATATCTTGGAGCAAGAACTGAATCAGCCACTTCAATAGATATCGAATTTGAAGTCCCTTCTTTAAATGAAGAAACATCAGGCAGCTTTAATTCATGCTTGCCTGTCAAGTTCAAATATGCCGCTAAGTCTCTTGCTACACCATAATGTGATGCAGCATCAATTCTATTGGGCGTTAACCCTATTTCAAAAACAGTATCTGAAGTTAAATTGAAAAACGCTACAGCCGGAGTTCCAATGACAGCTTCATTGTCTAACACCATAATACCATCGTGCGACTCTCCCAAACCTATTTCATCTTCCGCGCAGATCATGCCTTCTGAGACTTCTCCTCTAATCTTTGATTTTTTTATTTTAAACTCTTTATCCTCATCGTAAAGAACCGTGCCTACTGTTGCAACAATTACTTTCTGACCAGCAGCAACATTTGGAGCTCCGCATACAATAGCTAACAATTCTGTAGCACCAACATCCACTTTAGTTACTTTCAACTTGTCCGCGTTCTCATGCTGCTCACAGGTCTTTACTTCACCCACAAGCAATCCTTTCAATCCGCCTTTAACGGACTCAACTTCTTCAAGCCCCTCAACCTCAAGACCTATGTCAGTCAAAATAGTTGATATTTCATCAATAGATAAATCAGTTTGAATGTAATTCTGAAGCCAGTTGTAAGAAATTTTCATGCGGTAATATTTGTGATTGCGAAGGTAATCTTCAATTATCAATTGTCAATTATTAATTGTCAATTAAACCATTCTTCATTCATCAATTTGCCAAACTTTAATTGTCTTATCGTCTCCTGCAGTAATCAAGAGATTATTAAATGTAGACCAAAGTGCGGCATTTACAGAATGAGTGTGGCCTTTGTCTTTAAACCCCTCGAACCGCTTAAGAACTTCCATCGTGTTCGGATTCCAAATCTTAACCGTTTTATCTCGACTAGCAGTGGCAAAAAGGTTTAACTCTTCATTGTAAACGATATCGTAAACGGCCCATTTGTGAGCTGCAATTCCCTCTGCTTTTACTTGTGTCTTTAAATCAAATTCATGCAAGTGCGCGTTCTTTGTGCCAATTATTAGTTTATGGTTCACATAGCATAAACTATTTACTCCTGATTCTAATCCTGTTACAGTATACTTAGTTAACCAATCTGTTGTATTTAGCACTTTGACAAATCCATCTGCCGATGCAACAGCAAGTTCTTTACGTGATTCCGAATAAGCCAATTTCCTATTTTTCCCTTCCCCTATTTTCGTTTGAAATAACAATTCAAAGCTTGGCACCGACCACATGCTAATTGTTCCATCACCAGAAGAAAAAACAACTTCTTTCTTAGATTGAATAAATTTAATACCAAAAATATATCCTTTATGAATCTTCAGGTATTTGACTTCCTTATTTGAAATCAAATCAATTACATGAACTCCTCCCTCGATCTGACCAATAAGCAGGTAATTAAACTCCTTAATATAACAAAGAGATACAATGGTGGTTGGTGATTTAGAAACAACTTTTTCTACCTGCAGTGTTTTTAAATTCCACAAAATCACATATTGATCTGAACCTCCACTGTAAATAAGATGAGAATGCTCTCCCTCGCATAATGCGTAAACAGCGGCTTTGTGCTCCCTTAGTGTTTTAATGTTATTCATAGCTTATGAAATCTTACTCCAATTGGTTTTTCCTCGGTTTCTATCTCTCATAAAATTCAGCAAACCTAAATTTTCTTTTCTTTCAAGATCCGGATCATGTTCTAACAAATGCAAAGCAGCTTTACGTGCCTTCTCAATCAACTCTTGATCTGTTGCTAAGTTGGCCAATTTTAAGTTTATTGGTGTTCCACTTTGCTGAGTTCCTCTTAGATCACCTGGTCCACGCAATTTCAAGTCAACCTCAGCTATTTGGAATCCATCATTTGTTCCGGTCATCGTTTTCATTCTCAATCTCCCATCACTTGAAAGTTTATTTCCAGTCATTAAAATACAATAAGACTGTTCTGCTCCTCGACCTACTCTTCCTCTTAACTGATGTAATTGAGATAGTCCGAATCGTTCTGCACTTTCAATAATCATTACTGAAGCGTTGGGAACATTCACACCAACTTCAATTACAGTTGTAGAAACCATAATATTTGTTTCACCTTTCACAAAGCGATCCATTTCAAATTGCTTTACTGCTGCTTTCATTTTCCCATGTACAATACTCACCTTATATTTTGGTGCAGGGAAACGTTTGAAAATATGCTGATATCCTTCTTCCAAGGTTGCATAATCTAACTTTTCAGACTCTTCAATTAGTGGATAAACAATGTAGACCTGCCTGCCTTTAGCAATTTCCCCTTCCATAAAACCAAACAACCGAAGACGTTTGTTCTCATACCAATGCAAGGTTTGAATTTCTTTCCTCCCAGGAGGAAGTTCATCTATAATCGAGACATCCAAATCTCCGTATAAAGTCATTGCTAAAGTCCTTGGAATTGGTGTAGCGGTCATAATTAAAACATGGGGAGGAATAGTATTCTTCTTATACAACTTAGCTCTCTGAGCTACACCAAATCGATGTTGTTCATCAATTATTGCTATTCCGAGGTTCTTGAATTTCACTTTATCTTCAATCAGAGCATGTGTACCAATTAAGATGTGCAGCGTTCCGTCTTCTAATTTTTCGTGAATTTCTCTTCTTTTTTTAACCTTCACAGAACCTGTCAACAACTCAATCTCGACATTCATTCCTTTTAGCAAATCTTTTAAGCCTTCGTAATGCTGCATCGCTAAGATTTCAGTCGGCGCCATTAAAGCCGCTTGAAATCCATTGTCAAGACCAATTAGAATAGACATTAACGCAACAATGGTTTTTCCACTGCCAACATCGCCTTGCAACAAACGATTCATTTGCTTGCCTCGTTTTAAATCTCTTCGAATTTCTTTTAAGACTCGTTTTTGTGCTCCTGTTAATTCGAATGGCAAATTGTTTGAATAAAACCCATTAAATTTTTCTCCTACTTCGGAAAATACAAAACCATTTGACTTTTCAAGCTGTCTCTTATACACATCTCCGAGCCCACGAGACAGGCAGAAATCTC